>CAZIEQ010000190.1:0-5147 GCA_964538725.1 uncultured Acidimicrobiia bacterium
GCAGAACTGCCCGCGCAGGTATGTGGTCGTCGAGTGTAGGACGAAGTCGCCGCCGAAAGCCAGCGGCTGCTGCAGGTAGGGAGTGGCAAAGGTGTTATCGCCGCACACCCACACGCCGGCGTCGTGGGCAGCCGCCACGACCCACTGCAAATCGACGATTCTCAGCAGCGGGTTGGTCGGCGTCTCCACCCACACGAGACGGGTGGACGGTCGTAGCGTCGCCGCCAGCGAATGGCGATCCGTCAGGTCCGCTACGGACCACTCGACACCTTGACGTCCCAGCACATCGGCGAAATACCGATAGGTGCCCCCGTAGGCGTCGTTCGACAGTACGACGTGGTCGCCGGGCTGCAGCAGATAGCCGATCAACGCAGTGGCCGCCATACCCGACGAGGCCGCCACCGCACCGCCATCGGAATCCGGGTCGACCCCCTCCAGCGCCGCCAGCGCCGTCTGCAGAACGGTGCGGGTCGGATTGTCCGTACGGCTGTACTCGAAGCCGGAATGCACACCAGGCGCCCGCTGGTGATATGTGCTGGTGGCGAATATCGGCGGCACCACCGAACCCGTCACCGGCTCGGGATCCTGGCCGGCGTGGATTGCCTTGGTTTCGAACTCCATCAGTCCATGAACCCCTGTTCTCGCATCCAGTCATCGTTGAATATCTTCCCAAAGTAGCTCCGGCCCGAGTCGGGCAGCAGGACCACCACCAGCCGGTCTGGGTAACGCTGTGCGGACACCCGAGCACCGTGGATGGCCATGCCGCTGGAGCCGCCGACCAAGAGCCCTTCCTCGGTGACTGCGCGCCGCGTCATCGCGAACGCCTCCCCGTCGGTCACCTCGACATACTCGTCCACCACAGCGGGGTTGAAGGTATCGGGCCAGAAATCCTCCCCGACGCCCTCGGTCAGATAAGAGTGGACGTCGTCTGGATCGGCGGCGGTGAAGATGGAACCCACCGGGTCGACACCCACCACCACCAGGTTTGGGCTTCTCTCCTTGAGATATCGCCCTGCACCGGTGATGGTCCCTCCGGTGCCGATCCCTGAGCACAGGACCCCGACCTCGCCTTCGGTCTGCTCCCAGATCTCGGGGCCCGTTGATTCGTAATGTGCCTGCGGGTTCGCCGGGTTGGAGTATTGGTCGGGCCGGTAGGCGCCCGGTGTTTCCCGTGTGAGACGTTCCGCCACCGAGTAGTAGGAGCGGGGATCTTCAGGCGGCACGTCGGTCGGACACACCACCACCTCCGCCCCGTAGGCACGGAGCAGGTCTCGCTTCTCCTCCGACTGCTTGTCGGCCATCACCGCGATGAGCCGGTATCCGCGCAACGCGGCGACCATCGCCAGCCCGACCCCGGTGTTGCCACTGGTTGGCTCCACGATCGTGCCCCCCGGTGCCAGCAGGCCGAGCTTCTCGGCGCGTTCCACCATCGCCAGCCCGATGCGGTCCTTGACCGAGCCCCCGGGATTGAGGAACTCCAGCTTGGCGACCAGGTTTCCCGGCGGATGAAGGCGCCCCAAGCGGACCAGCGGCGTGTGCCCCGCTGCAGCGACGATATCGTCCCAGATCTGCATCATGCTGAGCCTACGGCGTGTGCCGTGCACCGCCGCGGCCTGCAATGCCACAATTGCTCAATGGCCGCCCATGCCGCTACCTCCCCGAACCGGCTGCAGCGTGCAGTTGCAGCCGAGTGGCGGGAGCTGGGATGGCTGGGGCGGGTCGCCCTTCTCGGCGTGGCGATGGCAGCCGTTCTCACCCTGTTCCTCGGCACCTGGATACCGGCGTCGGTCCGCCACCATCTCCTCCGCGCCCAGACAGACTCCTTCGAAGCAATCGCCCACACCTTCACCGAACGGGGCCTGGTGCCACTGGACCCGAACAACGCCGAGATGGTGGCACGGTTTGACGATGAGGTCCGTTTCCGGTTGCTCGGCGGCCAGACGGTGCGCGTCAAGCTGTGGTCGACGAGCGGCGAGGTGATCTATTCGGACGCATCCCAACTCGTCGGGCAGCAGTTTCCGCTGACGAAGCCGGCAGTGGAGGCGCTCGCCGGTGAGCCCTCCTTCAAAGTTTCCGATCTCGATGATCCTGCCCACGCCATCGATCGCAGCTACGGCCAGCTCATCGAGTACTACATACCGATAGTCGATGACGGCGGTGAAGTCGTCGGCGCATTTGAGGTGGAGCAGACCAGTGAGATTCTCGCCACTCACCTCGGACGCGTCCGCCGCAACGTGTGGCTCAGCATCGGCATCGGCCTCGGCTTGCTGGCCCTATTCGTGGGAAGTCTCGTCCTTGCCTGGGCTCGGGCAATCAACCGCCGGCGTCGTATGGCGGAAACCCTGCTCGGCCAAATGGCGCGGGCCCGCGAAGCGGAGCGGCGGCGCATAGTCGGCGCCCTTCACGGCGACATCGGACAGCCCCTGTACAGGCTCCTCTACGGGCTGGAGGGAAGCAGGGGGAAGGTGGACCGTCCCGATGAAATCGACCGCGAGCTGCAGCGCCTCACCGACCTCGTGCGGGATATGGACGGAACCTTGCGCACCGAGCTCGAGCGCCTCCACCACAGCGAAGTCGAAGACGTCGGGCTCGAACCTGCACTCGAAGAACTGGCGACGGCAACACGGACGGAAACAGATCTCGATTTCGATCTTGAGGTGCGGCTCAATGGAGGTGTAGCTCCGGCGGCCGGTTCTGCTCTGTTCTGGGCCGCGGAGGAGGGGGTTATCAACGTACGCAAGCACGCCCGAGCGACCCGCCTCGAAATGCGCGTCGTCGTCGAAGGCGGGGTCGTCACCCTCACCGTGCGCGACGACGGTGTCGGTGTGAGCCGTCCTGAAGGCCTCGGGCTGGTCACGGTTCGCGAGCGCCTGGACAACATCGGCGGCGGGCTGGCCGTCGAGTCACACCGCGGCACGGGGACCGTGCTGCGGGCCTGGGCTCCGGCCAACGCGGAGACATCAGAATGAAGGTGATCATCGCCGACGATCACCGCACCGTCCGCGAAGGACTGCGTTGGATGCTCTCCGAGCACCCGACTATCGAGGTGGTTGGCGAAGCCGCCGACGGAGAAGAGTTGCTGCGGCTGGTCGACGACATCGATGCAGATGTGATCCTCCTCGATGTCAACATGCCGGGCATGGGAGGCCTGGACGCACTCGAGGCGATGCGCGCCAAAGCCAACAAACCACGCGTCATCGTCCTGTCGATGCACGACAAACCCGTCTACGTCCGGCGCGCCATCGAGCTCGGGGCCGCCGGCTACCTTCTCAAGAGCGCCGGCCGGGACGAGCTGCTACGGGCATTGCAAACCGTCGCCTCGGGAGGCGTCTACCTCCAGGGCGAGGTCACCGGGCCGCTCCTCGACCAGGTTGCCGCCGGCGGCCCGACTGCCGATCGCCGACTCACCGTCCGTCAGACCGAGATCCTGGCGCTGGTGGCCGACGGGCAGGAGAACAAGCAAATTGCACGCGCGCTCCACATCTCCGAAGCGACGGTGAAATCCTACCTCCAGGCCGCTTTCGAGAGGCTGGGAGTACACAGCAGGGCAGAAGCTGTTGCGGTCGCGCTACGCGACGGTCTCATCGAATAGGGGATTAGGGCCGAAAGTCCCACACCCATCACCTCCGAATGTCCGGTAGCCCGATATACGCATGTCCGGATAGGCGGGACCGCCCAACGGCCTTACGTTGCATGGATGACATCGAGTCGGTGCCCGAGCCCCATGCATCCCCTCCGCTCAAGCCCGGCCGACGATCCTACGAACCACGGAGGAACGCGATGAGAAACCTGAGGAATCTGTCTGTCTTCTTCGCCCTGGTACTGATCGTGTCTGCCTGCTCCAGCGGGGGTCCTGCGGAGCCCGGCGATGCCGTTCCCACTACCAACCAGGACGCCGAAGGCGCAGCTCACATCTCGGGTGATTTCGACCGAGTTGTCGAAGTTGCCACGGCGGAGTTCGCCTTCACCCCCGCCAGCATCGAAGTCCACGCCGGGGAAACGGTTCGATTCGAGGTCACCAACAAAGGTGTCGTCGAGCATGAGTTCCGTCTCACCAACCAAGCCGAGATCGAGGAGCATCTCGCCATGGGCCACGAAGGCATGCACGAGGAAGGCGAAGGCCATGAGCATGCGACCTTCATGCTGGTGCCGCCTGGAGAAACCAAGACACTCGAATTCACCTTCGACGCAGATGCCGTAGTCGACCTGTTCGCCTGCATGCTCCCCGGACACTATGAAGCCGGGATGGTGGGCAACCTGGAAATAACCGGCTGACCGCCCCACTCCCCGACGATGCGCCGAGTGTGCATCTTTGGGAGGAAGCCTCTCTCTTGACCCCCACCCCCGGTGGGGTAGGATGCGGTACATACGAGAGGCAGGCGGTGAAAGAACAGCACAAGACATCCGCTCTGAACCGGCTGCGAACGGTGAGAGGCCACCTGGACGCGGTCATCGGCATGGTCGACGAGGAGCGCTACTGCCCCGACGTGATGAAGCAGGTGTCCGCGTTGCAAGGATCGCTGGAGAAGGTGAACCGCATCCTGCTGCAAAACCACGTCGAGACGTGTGTTGTCGCCGCGGTGGCCGAGGGCCGGGCCGACGCAATCGCCGATGAGCTGCTCGAAGCCCTGCGTTACAGCCCGGACGGAATCTTGGAGGAGAGATGACCACAGAAACGATAAGCGTGCCTGAGATCCATTGCGATCACTGCAAAATGTCCATCGAGGGAGCGGTCGCCTCACTCCCCGGCGTTGACGCGGCGGAGGTAGACATCGCAGGGCGAACGGTGACCGTTACTTACGACGACCCTACGGTACGCCGCGACGACATCGTGCATGCCATCGAAGAGGTGGGATACGAAGTCCCAGGTTGACGACCGGTTGCTCCTCGACGTCGAGGGGATGACGTGCGCCTCCTGCGCCGTCCGTATTGAGCGCGTCCTCAACCGCCAGCCCGGTGTAGACCACGCCACGGTCAACTTCGCCGGACGCGAAGCCCGCGTTGCGCTCAGCGAAGAAGGAGCCGCTCTTGAAGATCTACAGGCTGCGATCCGCAAGCTGGGATACGACGCTCGGCCCCTCGCCGAACGCAAGGACGACCTCGACACCGCCCACGGCAAGGATGTCGCCCGCCAGGGGATTCTCGTA
>CAZIEQ010000191.1:0-5144 GCA_964538725.1 uncultured Acidimicrobiia bacterium
TACATCTGAGCAGCAGTCGCCTATTGGCCGAGGGCCCTCTTCATCGCCCTCTCAAAAGTGGCTCGTATCGTCGACCTCTCCCCCCGCCGGCTCCAGGTGCAGGAGAGACTCACCAATCAAGTTGCCGACGCCATGATGGATGTGTTGGATCCTCACGGGGTGGCCGTCGTCATGGAGGCCAGTCATTTCTGCATGATGATGCGGGGGGTGCAGAAGCAGAACAGTTCGATGATCACATCGGCGATGCGGGGAACGTTCCGCGACGACGTGCGTACCCGCAATGAGTTCCTGGAGCTCATCCGAGGCTGACCCCCTGCCGTTTCGGCTGCCTTGGGCTGCGGATCGCTTAGCCTTGCCCCCGTGCAGCCGATCGATACCTTCGACCGACCGCTCCGCGATCTTCGTATCTCGGTCACCGACCGCTGCAACTTTCGCTGCAGCTATTGCATGCCGAAGGGCATCTTTGACGCCGGCTATGAATTCCTGCCCCGCGCTGAGCTGTTGACATTCGAAGAGATCGAACGGGTGGCGGCGGCAGCCTGCCTGCTCGGGGTGCGCAAGATCAGGATCACAGGAGGTGAGCCTCTGCTGCGCAAGGACGTTGAGATCCTCGTTTCCAAGCTGGCCGCGTGCGATGTAGAAGTGACTATGACTAGCAACGGATCCCTTCTCGCCCGCAAGGCCGCCGGCCTGGCTACCGCAGGGCTGGACAGGGTGACGGTCAGTCTCGATTCTCTCGACGACGAAGTGTTTGCCGCCATCAACGACGTTGACTTTCCGGTGGACCGGGTACTGCAAGGTATCGAAGCTGCCGCCCGGGCGGGTTTGGGACCGATCAAAGTCAACGCCGTCGTCAAGCGGGGAGTCAACGACCACGAGGTGCTTCCCATGGTGGAGCACTTCCGGGGCAGCGGCCACATCCTACGTTTCATAGAGTTCATGGATGTGGGCACGACGAACGGGTGGCGTCTCGATAGCGTCGTTCCCGCAGCAGAGATCCTTGCCACCATCGATGCGATCCATCCACTGGAGCCGGTACAGGCCAATTACTCCGGTGAGGTAGCGCAGCGGTATCGCTTTCGTGACGGTGCCGGTGAGATAGGGGTTGTGGCGTCGGTAACTGAACCTTTCTGCGGTGGCTGCACCCGGGCGCGCCTCTCTGCCGACGGCCGGCTGTACACCTGCCTTTTCGCGACCAGCGGAGTCGACCTGCGCTCGGTGCTGCGTGGTTCCGACTCCGATGAGGGGTTGCAGGCAGCATTGGCGGGGGTGTGGAGCAGCCGGATAGACCGCTACTCCGAGCTCCGTGCCGGATCCACGCCCGATCTACCCAAGGTGGAGATGTCCTTCATCGGAGGGTGAGTCGCGTACCCCCTTCAGCGTTGCATGACATTGTCGTACGTTGTAGACCATGTCGATCAACGATGTCTCTGAGGCTGATGCAGAGGACTATGAGGACGTTCCCTGGAGCGATCTGCTGGGAACTCGCCGCGCCCAGCTGCCCAAGATCGGATACGGGATAGCCGCGGTGTTGGGTGCTGTGGCCCTTGTGGTGGTCGTGATGCGCCTCGGAGGAACCTCCCGGCCGGAACCGATCGAACTGACCCCGGCACCCTCCACCGGGTCACCGCCGCCGACCGCGTCGGCGGTCCCTGCACCGGTGACCACTGCCGCCGAGCTGCCTGCCGTTGTCGTAAGCGAAGCCGATCTTGCCGCACTGTCCGCCGACACGTCCCAACTGGTGGCCGCCACCGCCCGGGCAGAGTGGTTCGTCCGCGACTATTTCACCGTGGATCTGGATCCACAGGGGTCGGCATCGATCCGGCGTGCGTTGCCTGTTGGTGTGGCTCTGCCGGACCTGCCTCAGGATGCCGTCGATCCGGCCGGCGTGGCGTACGTGGAG
This sequence comes from uncultured Acidimicrobiia bacterium, assembly GCA_964538725.1. Taxonomy (GTDB): domain Bacteria; phylum Actinomycetota; class Acidimicrobiia; order Spongiisociales; family JAOTWH01; genus CAZIEQ01. The sequence continues at coordinate 1,904 of CAZIEQ010000191.1, forward strand.
TGGGCCAAGGCGTACGAAGTGCATCAGGTTGCCCCCGAGGTGTTCCAAGTGACGGTGGCATTCGGATCACTGTCCGCCCCCGCCGAAGGACGTTTTGCCCGGCTGCTGCCGCGCCTCGTCGTTGTGCATGTGGCAGTGTCGACAGACCTCGCTTCGGTGGTGCTCGACCTTCCCCAGCCCGTCGGACTTCCTCCTCCGCCACCGCTGACATTGGTGACAGGAGTTGGGGCGACCCCACCTCCCACGGTGCTGGAGGCGGCCACCGATCTTCTCGCCTCGTGGGGAGTGGACCCCGAGGTCACCGCCGCCACGGCCACCGGCGGCGTATGGCGCGTCGAGGCCACGGTGGCTGACGCGATGGGACACCGGTGGCCCCTCGTGCTGTGGCTGACGGATGCAGGCACACAGACCGACCCTCAAGTCGAGGCTTCCACCCCCTGAGACCGGTGCTGCCCGGCACCGGTACGCCGTGTACGCTGCCGATATGGGCTGGGCGTGAGTGGTGCAACCGATGCTCGACTGCAAGAGATCCGTAGCGGGGGAGGCGGCGCGCTCAGACGCCGAAATGCTCTTCGAGGATCCGCTGCGCCTCCGGGGCGATCTCCGCCCAGTCGGCATCGGGTGTCTTGGTGAGGGTGACGAAGTCTGCGGACTGGAAGATGCTGCTCACCCCGGGCAGGCCCAGAAGAGAAGCTGTGAGGGGGTCGTCGCTGACCATCCCGGCGGCCCACGTCTGCGGCCCACCGACGTCTACGCCCACGGTGAACTTGAGGGCGTTGGGGTTGGGCGTGTTGCTGATCGTTACCACGGCCTGATCGTACCCTGATGATCCTCGGTGTCGACGTCGGAGGCACCTTCACCGACTTCGTCATGTGGGATGGGTCGACGATGACCACTGTGAAAGTCCCCACCACTATCGCCCAGGACAGCGGGGTGATCGCAGGAGCTCGCCGGCTGGCCGCGGGGCGACACCTCGACCGGCTCTTACACGGCACCACCGTTGCCACCAATGCTCTCCTCGAAGGCGGCGGTGCCCGTACCGCATTGGTCACCACGGCGGGTTTCCGCGACGTTGTGGAGATCGGCCGTCAGGACCGGCCATCGCTATACGATCCCGAGGCTTCCCGACCTCCGCCTCTGGTGCCTGCGACGCTGCGGTTTGAAGTCGATGAGAGAGTCACGGCAAGCGGCAGGGTGCTGACACCTCCTCGCGGGGTGGACGAACTGGTGTCGGCGGTGGCGGCGGCCGCCCCCGAAGCGGTCGCAGTGAGTCTGCTCGGCTCGTTCGCCCGACCGGAACACGAGGACATGGTGGCCACCGCCCTCGAGGTGCTCGGGGTTCCGGTGAGCAGGTCTGCGGAAGTGGTTGGCGAGTTTCGCGAGTACGAGCGGACCGCAACCACTGTCCTCAACGCGTATCTGACTCCAATCGTGGCCGGTTACCTCGATCGTCTCGCCCTAGCCACAGGCGAAGGGGGCGTCGTCGAGCGGATCGCGGTGATGCGATCGGCCGGAGGACTGATCAACGCAGCGGCGGCGGTCGGCCGGGCAGCTTCGCTGTTGCTTTCCGGTCCCGCAGGTGGAGTGATGGCGGCCGCCGCGCTGGCGCAGGCTCACGGGCGCCGGCGGGTCGTCTCCTTCGACATGGGAGGAACCTCGACAGACGTGTGTCGCATCGAAGGAGGCGAGCCTCAGGTCGATTATGAACGCGCCGTCGGCGGTTACCCGTGCCGGATGCCGGCGTTGGCGGTGCATACGGTGGGGGCCGGAGGCGGGTCGCTGGCATGGGTAGATGCGGGAACGGCTCTTCGAGTCGGCCCGGGTTCAGCCGGAGCCATTCCCGGTCCCGTGTGCTACGGGCTCGGCGGTGCCAACCCCACGGTAAGTGATGCCCATCTCATGCTTGGGCACCTCGATGCGACCTCACCTCTCGGGGGGACGTTGCACCTCGACCCGGTGCCGGCAGCAACCGCTCTGCGGCATCTCGGGGAAGCCGTCGGCATGGACGCAGCCGCCGTGTCGGCCGGCATTGTCGACGTGGTCGAAGCTCACATGGTGAATGCAATCCGGCGGGTGTCGATCGCCGAAGGTGTCGACCCGCGGGGGGCGACGCTGGTCGCGTTCGGCGGTGCCGGAGGACTGCACGCCTCCGCCTTGGCCCGTTCCCTCGACATGGCAGGGGTGCTGGTTCCTTCCCACGCCGGCGTCTTCTCCGCCCTTGGGCTGCTGTTGAGTCCTACGCGCGCCGATGCAGCCCGTACCGTTCTCCTCGATCCGGATGATGGCACGGTGGCCCTCGCCGCGGCCGAAGTCGCCGACCTGGCAGTCACCGAGCTGCGCAACGTGGCCGGTGGGACGGCGGATGTCACCTGCCGACTGGACATGCGCTATGTGGGTCAGAGCCACGAAACTGCGGTGCGCTACACACCAGGCGAACCTTCGCGGGTGGTGGTGGATCGATTCGCAGAGGAGCACTTGAAGCGCAACGGTTTCGTCCGGTCCGCAGATCCCATCGAGGTCGTCACGGTGCGCGCCGAAGCCACCGGTGCCCCGGCGACGACGTGGGATCGGCTGCCCGGTCACGAGCCCGCAGGTATCCCCGGTCGGGGCATCAGGGCAGTGCACGCCGATGACGGCTGGGTCGATGCGAAGGTGTGGTGGCGCCCCGCTTTGGCGCCGGGTGCCGAGGTGACCGGCCCCGCCGTTGTCGAAGAGCCCGAGGCAACGACTTGGCTTGCACCTGGAGAACGAGCGATCGTGCATCCATCGGGAGCGTTGGAGGTCGAATGGTGATGGACGCCGTAGCTCTCGAGGTGGCCCGCAACCGTCTAGCCGCGATCGCCGACGAGATGGGCGTTGTGCTGCGGCGTACCGCCTACAGCCCGAATATCAAGGAGCGGGCAGACTGCTCGGCTGCGGTGTTCGTGCCCGGGGGCGAGATGCTTGCCCAGGCCGAGCACATACCCGTCCATCTGGGATCGATGCCTGCCTCGGTGGCGGCCGTCCTCGAATTCTGCGGACAGGATCTGCAGCCCGGCACCGACTACGCGGTAAACGACCCGTATGCAGGCGGGACTCATCTCAACGACATAACCCTGGTGCGGCCGGTAGTCGACGGCGGCGACCTCATCGGATTCGTCGCCAACAGGGCGCACCACGCCGACGTCGGCGGCGAAGCGCCGGGGGCGATGCCCGCCCACGCCACTCGGATAGATCAGGAAGGCTGCATCATCTTCCCGGT
>CAZIEQ010000192.1:0-5075 GCA_964538725.1 uncultured Acidimicrobiia bacterium
ACGTGTTTAGGCCCGGCTCCGTGTGTGCCCCTCGTCGAGTTGCCGTCGGGTGACGCCACCACCGAGTGGTCGGCCGGCACCGCGGCCGCCACCGCAGCCGCCTGGGGCAAGACCCCTGTGCGATGTGCCTCCACTCCGGGTTTCATCGTCAACCGCTGCGCCCGGCCTTTCTACGGAGAAGCCTGGATGCTGGTCGAGGCCGGCGTCGATCCCGAACTGGTCGACGAAGTGATGCGGGGGTCGGGCGCGTTCCCCATGGGCCCCTTCGAACTCATGGACCTGATCGGCCACGATGTCAGCCTTGCAGTGTCCCGTTCGGTACACGCCGCCTTCTCCGGCGACGTGCGCTTTGCCCCCTTCCCCGGCCAGATCTCGCTGGTGGAGGAGGGGAGACTGGGCCGCAAGTCGGGGAGGGGCGTCTACCGCTGGGACCCGGAGGAGGTCCGCACCCCCGACCGGGTGACACCGGGGCCGGCGCCCTCGCTGATCACCGTCCGTGGCGAAGTAGGCCCGCTGGCTGCCCTGGCCGCCGCCGCCGTCGGTGGAGGGGTCGCCGTCGTCCAGCAGGCAGGGCCGGGGGTGATCGACATCGACGGCGTGACTCTCGCCGTGACCGACGGCAGGACCATCACCGAAAGGGGTGGTGTCGACGCCCTCATCGACCTGGCATTCGACTACAGCGGGTGCCGCCTGCTGGCTGTGGCCGGTCTTCCCGCGGCCGTCCGCAAGGTCGCCGGCCTCGCCGCCGCCATCGGCAAGGAGACGATTGCCGTTGCAGACGTGCCCGGTCTGGTCGTGATGAGGACCGTTTGTACCTTGGTCGCTTTCGCCGCCGACGCAGTCGAGGACGGGGTGGCTGCCGCCGACGCGGTGGACACGGCAATGAAGCTGGGGGTCAACTACCCCGTCGGCCCTCTCCAGTGGGGGCGGAGTATCGGGTTCGACCGTGTCGTTGCCGTCTTGGATCGCCTCGACGACGCGGTTCCGGGTGGGCGTTACACAGCAGGGCCCATGCTGCGGCGGTTGGGTGTGGGAGGCGGCTGACTGTCCGCCTCCGTCGTGCAACACGCAGAGTGGGCAGATAAGGTATCGCCTCGTATCTGCCGGCGACATTGGAGGCAGCATGACGACGACGGTCGCGAAGCCCGAGGTTCCCGACGTCGGAACCGGATTCCCCACGGTGGCCTCCAGGATCCGTGAATGGGCACGCCGCCGCCCCCATGCCGTCGCCATGCGGGAGAAGGACTACGGCATCTGGCAGGAGAAGACCTGGGCGCAGCTCTGGGACGAGATAGTGACTGCGGCTCATGGTCTGCTGGCGTTGGGTGTCCATCGCGGGCAGGTGGTGTCGATCCATTCCGAGGACCGCCCCGAGTGGGTCCTCATGGACGCCGCCGCCGGGTCCATCAGGGGCATCTCCACCGGCCTGTATCCGACGAACCCGACCGCTGAGGTGAAGTACCTGCTCGGCGACTCGGGTGCCGTCGTCCACATCGCCGAGGACCAGGAGCAGGTGGACAAGGTCCTCGAGGTGGACCGGGCCGACCTGCCCGAGCTGAGGACGATCGTCTACATCGAGCCCCGCGGGGTGCGTAGCTACCAGGACGAGCGGCTCATGTTCTGGGACGACTTCATGCGACTCGGCGAGGAGCACCGGGCGGCGAATCCTGGGGAGGTGGAAGCCCTCATGGCCCAGGCCGAGGAAGGCGACGTGATGACGCTGGTGTACACCTCGGGGACGACGGGGCCGCCGAAAGGGGCCATGCTGACCAACTCCAACATGGCGTTCTGCGTCGACAAGGTGGTCAACACCGACGGCCGGTTGCCGCATGACCAGAAGGTCGACTCCTCGGATCAGATCCTCACTTACCTGCCGCTGTGCCACGTTGCGGAACGGATCTTCTCCACGTGGACGATGTCCTCCACCGGCTGCGTGTTGAATTTCGCCGAGTCGATCGAGACCGTGCAGCTCAACCTACGCGAGGTGCAGCCGACGATCTTCTTCGCCGTTCCCCGTATCTGGGAGAAGATCCACGCCGGGGTGATGATCCGGCTCAGTGACGCCACGTGGGTGAAGCGCCAGTTCACCAGAGTCGGGTTGGCGCTGGCCACCTATATAGGACGCAGACGGGTGGACAACGGTGGCAACTTCACCTTCGGCACCCGGCTCGCCTACTGGGTGGGCAACCCGCTCATGTTCAGGGCGCTCAAAGAGCGTGTCGGGCTGCGCCGGTGCCGCTACGCCGCGTCGGGGGCCGCCGCCATCGCCCCCGAGGTGCTGCAATTCTTCATGGGGCTCGGCGTACCGGTGTACGAGCTGTACGGCATGACGGAGAACTCGGCCGTCGCCACCACCAATTTCGACGGCAGGGTGAAGCTGGGCACTGTCGGCGAGCCCTATCCCGGTATCGGCCTGCGCATCGACGAGCAAACCGGTGAGATCCAGACGAAGCATCCGGCCAACTTCGTCGGCTACTGGAACAAGCCGGAGAAGACAGCGGAGACTTTCACCGAGGACGGATGGTTGAAGACCGGTGACGTCGGGGAATGGGTCGACGGCACCCACGTCAAGATCATCGACCGAATCAAGCACATCATCATCACCTCAGGCGGGAAGAACATCTCGCCTTCGGAGATCGAGAATAGCCTGAAGACGTCGCCGTACGTGAAGGAGGCGATGGTGATCGGCGACGGCCGCCGCTACGTCACCGCTCTGATCGGGATCGAGCTGGACACCGTCGGCGACTGGGCTCTGCGTAAAGGAATCCCCTACACCACATACAGGGACCTCTCGGAGAAAGAGGAGGTCATCGAGCTGGTGCAGGGGATCGTCAGCCAGACCAATGAGAAGTTCGCCCGGGTGGAGCAGATCAAGGCCTTCCGGATGATTCCCAAAGAACTGGACCACGAGGACGGCGAGCTGACCGCCACCCAGAAGCTGAAACGCAACGCCATGATGGAGATGTTCGGCGACGTCGTGGAGTCGATGTACTGATGCCCGACCCGTCCGTCGTCGTCGCCCAGCTGGGCGCCTCCGGGCTCGATCGGTTCCTCAACACCTTCATCTCCGGGATGTCCCTTGGTGCCATCTATGCCCTGCTGGCGCTGGGATTCGTCATCATCTTCAAAGCTACCCAGGTGGTCAACTTCGCCCACGGCGCCATCGCCGCCATCGGGGCATATTTCGTCGTCTACTTCGCAGTAGTACTCGACTTTCCGGGTCGGTTCATGGGGGACGCTCCCAACTGGTTCAAGTGGAGCCTCGCCGTCATGTTCGCGGTGGCGGCGACTGCGCTGGTGGGGCTGGTGACCGAGCGGCTCACCATCAGGCCGATGATCGGCGAGCCGCTGTTCTCGGTCGCCATGATCACCATCGGCCTGGAGATCGTGATCCGAGTCAGCTACCTCGAGCTGATCCAAAAGCAGACCCGCGGTCTGGGAGATCCCTGGGGGGCGCCCGCCGTGGACTTCGAAACCGGAAAGCTGATCGGCCAGTTCAACCCGTTCGGCGACGTCCGCATTGCCCACACCCAAGTGGCGACGGTTGTCGTCGCCCTCGGCGCCATGCTGTTTCTCGCCTGGTTCTTCAGGTCGCGCATGGGTGTCGCCATGAGAGCCACCGCCTTCGACCAGGAAGCGGCGATGGCGCAAGGGATCAACGTGGGCAAGGTGTTCGCCGCCGCCTGGGGGATCGGCGCCGCACTGGCCGCCCTCGGCGGCGTGTTCTCGTCGCTGGCACCCCGAGCACCCGGAGTCACCCTTTTCACCCCGTTCTTCGTCTTCCGGGCTTTCCCCGCCGTCATCCTCGGTGGGCTCGACTCGGTTGCCGGGGCGGTGCTCGGCGGGTTCGCCATCGGGTTGGCTGAAGTGTCCGCCGGCACATACCTGTCGTCTGTGAGCTGGCTCGGTGTCGGTTTCTCAGGGGTGGTCCCCTACCTGGTGATGATGGCGGTGCTGCTGGTGCGGCCTTACGGGTTGTTCGGCACCGAGGAGATCAGGCGCGTATGAGAGGCCGTCCACTGCTCTACACCGCCTACGAAGAGGAGCAGTCGCTGCTGCCCACGGCGACGCAGCGCTGGGGGGTCGGCGCCCTGCTGTTCCTGGCAGTCCTGCTCCCCCTGGGAGGCCTCAAGCTGTGGTTCATCGACTTCGGCTTCTTCGGCAACGACGACTGGCTGATCATCATCAATCAGGCTCTCATCTGGGGGATCGCCGCTCTCGGTCTCAACCTGCTCACCGGGGTGGCAGGGCAGGTATCACTGGGACATGCATTCTTCATGGCGGTGGGGGCTTACACGGCTGTGGTGCTCGGCGGCTCCGGAGACAACTTCTGGGGGCTGGGGCTCCCCATCTGGATCTGGCTGCCGATGGCCGGCGTCGTGCCCGCACTCGTGGGAATCATCGTGGCGCCGACTGCGGTGCGGGTACGCGGCCTGTACCTGGCGATCGTTACCCTGGGGCTGGTGTTCGTCGGCGAGCACCTGTGGCGCAACCTGAGCTTTGTAGCCGGCGGTCCGACCACCGGCCGCCACTGGCCGGCATTGGAGATCCGTCTTTGGAAGGAGCAGAATCCGCTGCTCAACTTCAACACCGACGGTGACTGGTTCGGCATCTTCCTCACCGACAAGGCGAAGACGTTCTACTTGCTGCTGGCGCTGCTGATCGTCTTCACGCTGATCGCCAAGAATCTCATCCGCACACGGGTGGGTCGCTCATGGGCCGCCATTCGGGACAGGGACATCGCCGCCGAGATCATGGGGGTCGGCGAGGCGAAGGGAAAGCTGCAGGCATTCGCTGTCTCCTCTTTCTTCGCCGGCATCGGCGGGGGGCTGGTCGCCGCCCGCCCCCGCGGCCTCATCCCCCCGGGTTGGGGTGTGCGCCGGGGTTTGGCGCCTCGAGGGCACCCGCCGCGCGAGCGTGTTCGAGCGCTCCCTCCAGGCGTCCGGTCAACATCCACTCGGCGGACAGGTTGGCGTGGGCGGCGCGAGTTTTGGGCGCGGAGTGAGGGGACCGCCCCCACCCACGGTAACCCTTCGCCCGGCGATCCCAGATGGCCCGCCACACGTTCGCGCATT
>CAZIEQ010000193.1:0-5059 GCA_964538725.1 uncultured Acidimicrobiia bacterium
ACGCGGCGACCGGCGCGGCGGTCACGGGTGCTGCCGGCTTGGGCGGGGTGGGTGTGAACCGTGGCTGCTGACATTTCGGTTCACATCGACCCCTCCTTCGCGGAGTCCGCGTCTGTGTGGCGTCGGGCTTTCACCGCGGCCGGCGTGAAGGTGATCGCAGGGCGCCGCCGGGCCGACCTGACGTTCGTCAACGGTCCTGCACGCCGTCGCCGCAGGTTCAGACCGGCGCCGCGGACGGCGGCGACGTGGATGGCGCTGGGCTACGAGGGCGGCGCGACCGCTGAGCCCGAGGACGGCGCATGGGACGGATTGGACGCGGTGATTTGTTCCGATGAGGACACCCGCCTCGCCGCCGAGGAAGCATCCCCGACGCTCATCGGGAGGATCTTCGTGATCCCCAGGCCCGGCGACGATGCGATGTTGCGCCGTATCGTCGAGCGGCTCCTGCCCCGGCCCGCAGCGCCGGCGGGCCGTTCCCGGGTGCGGCTGGGGCTGATCGGATACAACTTGAAGTTCTTCGCCCCCATCATGTTTCATCTGGAAGCAATTCCCTGGATGGAGACGCGGGTCGACGAATGGCCCCGGTTCGCCGTCAACGACCCTGCTGTGACCAGGGAGATCGTCGAATGGTCGGATCTGGTCATGTGTGAATGGTGCGGGCCGAACGCGGTGTACGCCTCCCGGCACAAGCAGCCCGGCCAGCGCCTGGTTACCCGCTTGCACAGGTTCGAGCTGTACCGCGACGCCTGGCGCGACGTAGACATCGACGCGGTAGACGCGGTGGTGACGGTCGCTCCCCATTACCGCGACCTGGTCGTCTCCACGACCGGATGGCCGGAGTCGAAAGTGGTGGTGATTCCCAACTGGGTGGACGATCTGGAGCTGGCACGGCCCAAGACGCCGGCCGCCCGCTTCACCCTGGGGATGCTCGGTGCCGGCACGGCCCGCAAGAGACTCGACCGGGCGGTTGAAGTTCTCGAACTGCTGCGACGTGATGACGACCGCTTCAAGCTGCGAGTGAAGACGGAGATGCCCTGGGAGTCCCGCTGGGTGTGGGCAGACGAAGCGGAGAGGGCCCACTTCGACCCGCTGTTCGCTCGCTTGGAGACGCCATCGCTCGCCGGGGCGGTGACCTTCGACCCGTTCGGGCCGGATGTCGGCGCCTGGCTCCGTGACGTCGGCTTCGTGCTGTCCACCAGCGACGACGAGAGCTTCCACCTGGCGCCTGCGGAAGGGATGGCTTCGGGCGCGGTGCCGGTCGTGTGGGCGTGGCCGGGCTCCGAACACGTGTACGACGACCGGTGGCGCTGTTCCACCGTGGACGAGATGTCCGCCCTGATCCGCGCCTGCGCAGACCCCGCTCGCTGGCCCGAGGCAGGCAAGGAGGCGCAGCGCGAGGTAGTCGCCAGCTACGGACCCGACGGCGTCCTGCGACGGTGGGTAGACCTCTTCACGGATCTGCTCGCCGGACGCTGACGGCGGCGGCAGCCGTCCTTACACTCGGCTGCGTGAGTGACACCTCGGAGTTGGAACAGGTACTACGCGACGAACGGACCCAGCGCTACGCCGTCGAACAGCGCCTGGTCCAGGAAACAGACAAGGCCCGCATGTGGCGCCGCAGGGCGGAAGAACGCGCCGCCCGCATCCAGGCGCTGGAAGCCCAGAAAGAGAGGGGAAGCCGCCGCGGCAGGTGGCGCCGTCGAAGAACTCCAGGCGTCGAGGTGCCGTCCCCAAGAGCTGCAGCGGCTGTTGGATCCGGGACCCAGATCTGCCTGCTGCCTGTGGTGCGTGCCGCCGTCGCCGCCCACCATCCGGAACTGCGCCGGTGCGTCGACATGATGACGGTGCTCGAGCTCGACTCGAGCCCCGATGCCTTGCACGACTCCGATGTGGTCGTCATCGAAGCCGACCACTGGCCGTCGCTGCCCGCCGCCGCCCGGCGCGCCGTCATCGAATGGTCTTCAATGCCCGCCCGCCAGCGACTGGTGCTGTGGACCGCCGGCGGCCGGCTTTCCGATTTGGGGCCGCTGGAGGATGTCGCCGATGTGATTTCGGCAACCTCGGCGGAAGGCGCAGCCCGGCTGCACGGAGGCAGCCAGGGGACGGTCGTGCTGCCGCCTACCTTCGACCCTCGAGTCCACAATCCCCGGGTAGGCCCCGAACGTGGAGGCGGCTCAGCGGACGAGGGGGGCCGTCAACTGGTGGTGGATTCAGCCGCTCTGGCCGCCCCTTCGGGGGAGCTCATCATCACCGCGGCCGCCGGTCTTCCGGTGATGTTGGGCGCCGCGGCGGAGGACGCCTTCGCAAGGGCCAAGGCGGGTGTCGCCGCTCGTCGCTGGGCCTACCGGTATCACGCTCCCTGGGTGAGGGCGGCGCACCTGCTCGACTCCGCAGGAGTGTCCCACCCCCGCCCGTTGCCCACCGTCGCCGGGATCGTGGTTTCCAAGAGACCCCTACTCATCGAAGGAGTGGTGCGGATGCTGGCGGCGCAGACCTACCCCGACACCGAGGTCGTCGTCGGGGTGCATGGCCACGACCCGGCACCGGTCGTCGAGATGATGAACCGGCTGAACCTTTCGATGCGCTGGCAGGTATACGGGTTCGGCGAAGAGGTGACACTCGGTGAGTGCCTCAACGCTGCTATCGACGCCACCGGGGCCGGAGTGCTGGCCAAGGTCGACGACGATGATCATTACGGCCCCGCCTATCTGGAAGATGCGATCCACGCCCTGGTGTATTCAGGGGCAGGGATCGTCGGCAAGGCAGCCCAATACACGTATCTGCAGCAGGAGGATCGCACCGTGTTGCGCCGGCCTGGAGATGAGGAGAAGCTGATCGGCGGCACCCCAACCGGCGCCGGCATGGTGTGGCGCCGGTCGGTGTGGGAGAAAGTGCGTTTCCCTCATCGTCCCCGCTTCGTCGACAGGTTGTTCGTAGCCGGCGCCCGCACGATGGGGGAGCAGGTATACGCCAACAGCAGATGGGAGTTCCGTCTGTTTCGCTCTGAAGCGGGACACACCTATGAGGCCTCGGCAGCAGCCTTTCTCGCCGGAGCGGAGGAGGCCTGGTCGGGCGACCGGCCGCAGCTCGTCGAGGTCGGCGACCTCGATCCCAGATAGCATCGCCTTCCAGTGCGTGTCTGTCTCGTCTCCCAGGGCGATCCGACCCGAAATCCCAACGCCCGGGCCCTGGCCCACACCCTGGGCGCCGCCGGCCACGAGATCGTGTTCATCGCCGCCGGCTCCGGTGGGGCAAGCCTTCCCGGCGGTGTCGCTGTGCAATGGGTGCCCGGCCGCTATCCACAGCGGTGGGGACCGTTGGGCGCGTTGCTGCGCCGCGCCCAGCCCAGCGCATTGCGCGGCCGCCTGCTGCAACGGGCGTTGGCCAAGGCGGTTGCTGCGATACATGCCGACATCATCTACCCCCTGGAGCGGCGCGACCTACCGGTTGCGCGGCGGGCCGCAGCCTCCGGAACGGCGGTGGCCACCCGGCCCGGTTGGCCGCGTGCCGGTGCCCGTGACATTCTCAACGTCGGTGACGAGGCGGGGCGAACAATGGTTTCCGGACACCGCAGGCAACCCGTGCCGGCGGACCAACCACCGCACGGGCGGCATCAGAACGTCCGCATCGCGCTGGCATATCGCCGCACCGTCACCAGCCCGGGCCGTTACCTCGAAGCAGCATTGCGACGCGCCGGGGCCGACGTGGTCACCGTGGAGAAGACCATCGACTGGGATCTGTTGGATGACGGTCTGACGGCGCTTGTCATAGTCGAGTCTCCCTATCCGGCGATGGAGGTACACGGCACCAATCCTGGAGTTCCCGCCCTCTTCTGGGTGCATCACGGCGAACATCATCTAGACGCCAATCTGCGTCTCGCCTCCCGCTACCGCGCAGATGCCGTGCTGCTGGCGCATTCATGGCATCTTGCCCACCGGTTCGCAGTTCCGGTGCACCGTTTCCCGTTTGCCGTCGCGCCGGAGCTACTCGAAGCGTCCAAACCGTTTGCCGACAGGCGCTACGACGTGGCGATGGTGGGGGCAGGTGTGGACAGTGCGGTGAGCCGGTATGTGCGCCGCCACGAAATGCTGACCCGGCTCCAGGTGGCCTTTCCCGAAACCACCGCCTTTCTCCACGGGGTGCCTCCGGAACGCCTGGCCGCTGTCTACGGGGACGCCCGAGTCGTTCTCAACGAGGTCGGCACGCGCCATCATCCGATCACGATGCGAGTCTTCGAAGCCATTGGTTCCGGCGCGTTGCTGTTGACCGACGACGCCCCCGGCACCGACCGTCTCATCGAACCGGGGACCTACAGGGTGCTCCACGACGACGTCGTCGCCCAGGTGACCTCCCTGCTGGCTGACTCGGCATCTGCGGATTCGGCAGCCGCCGCCCACGCCGCGGCGATGAGCAGACACACCTATGACCATCGCGTTGATGAGCTGTTGGTGATCGTCGCCGCCACTGCGCCGGGGACGGCGCCTCCGCAGGCTCCTCCCGCCTCCGCAATCGGAGCCGTGATCGACGGCGACGTCGAAGTGCAGCAGATCGCCCAGTTCGGGCTGGCCGGGCTGGCCGGTGAGCTGCCCAGCCGGGCGGTGTGGGACGGCGCCGAGATCATCGACCGGCTCCTGCCCGGCCGTATGGAGGCGATCGCGCTGGGTACACCTACCCGACATGTGGGGAGGGCGGTAGCGGCCGCGAAAAGATACGTATACGCCACCGGTGCAGTGACCGCTGAGACCGCTACAGCTGTCGCCACCCATCATCCCGATGCCACGGTGGAGATGCGGGGCGAAGTGTTCAGAGCCGACCTGAGGCTCGTCGAGGGCTACCGGCTGCCGCCGGGCAGCTTCCAATTGGCGGAGTAGCCCATGGGATCGGATCTGCCTCCCTGCGTCGGTTCGGAGAACGACTACCGGGAAGTGGCACGCCGGCGGGCCGCCTCGGATCCCAGCGTGGCGGTGGTGGTGCCCACCTACAACCACGTCGAGCGCCTGGCGGTCACTCTCGCCCGGCCCGCCCTCCTCTGATAGCCAGGGTTCCAAATCTCGACCCG
>CAZIEQ010000194.1:0-5032 GCA_964538725.1 uncultured Acidimicrobiia bacterium
CATATGTCCCCGAGGTTGCGGTCGCATCGGAATGCTTGACCGTCACCACGTTGCCGAACTTTGTGAGCGCCGATACCGGCATGGTCGCCACGGTACCGACCGCCGCGTTTTCCGACAATGCCAGAGTCACTTGCAACTGTTGGGTCGTTCCGCCGGCATCGTACACCGTAATGGTCGGTGACATGCCGCCGCCCAGATCTGTCGCACGCACGATCAGGGCCGTATCCGTTGACGACGGGGTGAAGAAGAAGCAATCCACATCCCCGGCAGAATCGATACGACCCGCAATCTTGACGTCGTCGTCCTTAACCAACGTGCACCCAGCCGGGACCGCAGGATCGTCCGCATGGTCATCCGCGGCAAAAGCCGACACGGTCGTACTTGTGGTTGCCGTCCGGGTGAAGTTCTGCGTGATCCGAACGGGCGCCGGTAACGTGACAGTTCCGTCTTCACCAACCGAAAACGAGATACCGGTGGTCGTCGTCTGCCCGGTTCCGGCAGAGTTATCCACCGAAGCCGTAATCATGTAGGCCCCGTCGTCGGTATACTGGTACGCGCCGGAATACCTGCCATCGTTCGCCACCGCGTCCGATCCGGTTCCGTCATCCACCAGGCGTACCGTCGTCGACGCCTGCGCCTGATCGGTCACCGTCGCGTTGACCACCAGCCCGGTGACCGGCAGCGTCGCCGAGGTCACCACGGCATCGATCTGCATGGGCGCCGGATAGGGCACGGTAGACCCGGTTCCAATTGAAACCGCCACATCAAAGCCGCCAGCGGCAACCGGCGTGCCGGATGTGATCGTGGCGACATCCAGGCTTGCCCCGGAATTGTTGACGATCCGCAGCGTGTAATTCCCGGCACCACCCGCCATCAGCATCGCCGTCGTCAGGTCAGCGGAACAAGACACGGCCCCGGTGCAGTCGAAGACAGCGCCAGTGTCAGAGCCGCCCGGATCGAGTATCGACAACGTCGCATCCGCGGCCGCCCCGTCGTAGATGGCGTTGACTGTCAGCGCTGCAAGAGTGCTGTCGACCACAATTGACTGGTCGGCGGTGGCACCTGCCCCGGCACTGACCAAAGCCCTTCCCAGAATAACGCTGTTCGAGATCGCCGCCTTGGCCGACAGGAACGCACTTTGTATCGCGCTTGGCGTCGCCGTCGAGAAAGAGAACAATCCGCCGGTTGCCGTCGACATCCGCGCCAGCGTACCTGTCGGTGCGCCGTTGCCATAGCCGAAGGTAACGATTGGAACCCTGGCCGCCTGATATGCTGCGATGACACACGATGCGGTGGCGGGTGCGGGTTCCGCCGTTCTTGGCACCCCACCGCCCGGCCTACCAAGGAGACGACCGGATCCAAAACCAGCCAAATCCGCCACCCCCGGGGGCCGGCCGGTGACGATGCTCATGTCGCGGCGCACCTGCCACCTGGACCTCCCCGGACCGATTCGGCTGTCCTCAGGGGAACGGCTGCCGACCGTCCGCATCGCCTATCGAACCTGGGGCGACCCGGCGCCGCGGGCCGTGCTGGTCTGCCACGCGCTGACCGGGTCGGCCGACGCCGACGACTGGTGGGGGGGCATGTTCGGCACCGGGAGAGCGTTCGACCCCGCCGACGAGTTCATCGTCGCCGTCAATGTCATCGGCAGTTGCTACGGCACCACCGGCCCGACCGACATCCCACCGGGATCTGCGACGCCCTACGGGCCGACCTTCCCCAAGGTGAGCATCGCAGACATGGTCCGCCTCCAAGCCGCAGTGTTGGATCACCTCGGTGTACAACGGGTATCGATGGTGGTCGGCGGTTCGATGGGAGCGATGCAGGCACTGCAGTGGGGAGCCAGCTTCCCCGAGCGGGTCGACTCGCTGGTTCCCATTGCCGTCGGTGCAGCGCAATCGCCGTGGGCGGTAGCGATCTCGGATGCCCAGCGAGCGGCCATCCATGCGGATCCCGATTTCAATGGAGGCAGGTACAGCCGAGAACGTCCTCCGACGGTCGGCCTGGCCACGGCCCGCATGATCGCCATGATCAGCTACCGCAGCTCTGCCGAATTCGCAGCCCGGTTCGGCCGCAATCAGCAGCGAGGTGTCTTCGACGCCCAGGCCTATCTGCGCCGGCATGGCGAGAAGCTCGTCGGGCGCTTCGACGCCAACACATACCTCACGCTGATCGACGCCATGGACTCGTTCGATCTCACCGACCGGGTTGGCTCCATAGCGACGCCCACCCTGGTCGCCGGAATCAGCTCGGACGTCCTCTATCCGCCTGCGGAGGTCGAGGAGCTCGCCTCATCAATGCCCAACGCCCGGTTCGCGCTTCTCACAGCCGAGCAGGGGCACGACTCGTTCCTCATCGAAACGGATGCCTTGGGCCGTCTCATCACTTCGTTCAGGCAGAGTCTCTCAACAGGACCGTCACCGTCCCCACACCGCAGCCGCCCCCGAAGCAGACGATGAGCAACGAACGCGTCTTCGGCTTCGACACCAGAGCCGTCCACGCCGGACAGCGGCCCGACCCAGAGACCGGGGCCCGCGCGATGCCCATCTACGCCACCACCTCTTTCGTCTTCGAGGACGCCCAACACGCCGCCGACCTGTTCTCCCTGCAGAGCTTCGGGAACATCTACACCCGGATCGGTAACCCGACAACCGCCGCATTCGAGGAGCGGATGGCCTCGCTCGAAGGAGGCCTGGGCGCGGTCGCCACCTCATCGGGCCAGGCAGCGCAACTGATCGCGCTGCTCACCCTGGCTCAAAACGGCGACGGGATAGTCGCCTCCACGGCCCTATACGGCGGCACATACACCCAACTGGACGTCACCCTCCGCCGGATGGGCATCGAGGTCACGTTCATCGACTTCTCCGACCCGGACGCGGTGGAGAGATCGATCAACGAGAACACCAAGGCGCTCTATGGAGAGACTATCGGCAACCCGGGGTGCGACATCCTCGACATTCGGCGCTACGCAGACATCGCCCACAGGCATGGCGTCCCACTGGTGGTGGACAACACCTTCGCCACCCCCTACCTGTGCAGGCCCATCGAACACGGCGCCGACATCGTCGTCCACTCGGCAACCAAGTTCATCGGCGGTCACGGAGCCGTCATCGGTGGAGTCATCGTCGAATCCGGCACGTTCCCCTTCGACAACGGGAGGTTCCCGCTGCTGACCGAACCCTCCCCCGCCTACCACGACCTCCGGTTCTGGGAGAACTTCAGGGAATACGGGTACCTGATGCGAGCACGGGTCGAGCTCCTCCGCGACGTCGGCGCCGCCCCGTCTCCCTTCAGCTCCTTCCTGCTCCTTCTCGGCCTGGAGACTCTCCCCTTGCGGATGAGACGCCACGTCGACAACGCCACCGTCGTCGCCCGTTTCCTCGCCGACCATCCCGCGGTTGCCTGGGTCAAGTTTCCCGTCTTCGACGACAACCGATGGAAAGCGCTCGCCGAACGTTACGTCCCTGCAGGGCCCGGGGCCATCTTCACCTTCGGGCTCGAAGGGGGATACGAGGCCGGAGTCGCCTTCATCGAGAATGTCGAGCTCGCCTCACACCTCGCCAACGTCGGCGACGCCAAGACGCTCGTCATCCACCCCGCATCCACCACCCACCAACAGGTTCCCGCAGCGGAACGCGCCGCCGCAGGCATCGGAGACGACATGATCCGCATCTCGGTCGGCATCGAAGATGCCGACGACATCATCTGGGATCTCGACCGCGCCTTGAAAGCGGAGAGATGACCGGGGCGCCGGTTCCCGACGCCACCGCCGGCGACCGTCTCCACATCATCCGACAGCACCAGTCGGTGGCCCTCGTCGGAGTGTCGGCCGACCCGATCCGCTCCTCCAACTTCGTCGCCTCCTATCTGGTTCGCACCCCGTTCCGCGTATACCCGGTCAACCCCGCATACGACACCATCCTCGGCAGGAAGGCCTACCCGACCCTCTACGACCTGCCCGAGGTGCCCGACATCGTGGATATCTTCCGTAAGCCGGATGCGATCCCCGAGGTGGTCGACCAGGCGATCGCCATCGGAGCCAAGGTCGTCTGGCTTCAACTCGGCCTCCGCCACGACGAGGCCGCCCGCAAGGCGATCAGCCACGGCCTCCAAGTCGTGCAGAACCGCTGCCTCAAGATCGAACACGCCCGCTTCTCCGGCAAGCTCCACCTCGCAGGGTTCAACACCGGAATCATCTCCTCGAGACGGCGCAGACCGATCTGAGTCCCCGGGAAACGTGCGCTGAACGAGCTCCTGGGTGCCCCGTCGATGGGGATCCTTGACACGGTGCGGCGACGTTGACAGGATGCGCGCCAGCGGAGGGGCGGAGCTGCCGGTGGATTCGGCCACGGCCGAGGCATACGAGGGCAAGGCAAAACGCGTTGTGCGCCGCACAGCCGGTACGGTGCACATCGAATACAAGGACGACGCCACCGCATTCAACGGCCAGCGTCACCAGCTCTTCGAGCACAAAGGTGTGATCAACAGCGAGATCACCGAAAAGCTGTTCACCTTCCTGCACGGCCGAGGCGTCGCCACCCACCACCTCGGCCGAATAGACGAACGGACTCTGATCGCAAAGTGGGTGGACATCATCCCCATAGAGGCAGTAGTGCGCTTCAAGGTCGCCGGATCGCTGGAGAAACGGACGGGTCTGGATTACCTCGTGCCGTGCGATCCTCCGATCATCGAGATGTACTACAAGCGGGATGACCTCGGCGATCCTCTCATCAATGATGACCACGTCAGGCTGCTGGGGTTGGCCACCCCCGACGAGATCGAAACCGTCAGGTACCAGTCACACCGCGCGGCTGCCGCGCTGAGGAAACTGTTCCTCAGAGCCGGCATCGACCTGGTGGATCTGAAGTTCGAGTTCGGGCGGGCGGCAGACGGTCGGGTGATCCTCGCCGACGAGATCTCCCCCGACACGTGCAGGTTTCGCGACCTGGAGACGGGTGAGTTCCTCGACAAGGACCTCTTCCGATTCGACCGAGGCGACCTCAGTGTCAGCTACCGCAAGCGCCTGATCCAT
>CAZIEQ010000195.1:0-5022 GCA_964538725.1 uncultured Acidimicrobiia bacterium
ACGGCGCCATCGGCTACCTCCGCCGCTGGTTCCCACCGCGGAAAATTGGCAAATGATCATGAGCCGGTCCTCGCCGTGACCGTGGGGGGGGGCGGAGGTGGTGGTGGTGGTGGTGGAGCAGCCGAGCCGCCACCACCCGTCGCGGTCGCCGCAGGAGGCGACGCTGCCGCGGGAGTGCTACGCACGACAGCCTGTCGTGGAGCAGCAGCCGGCTGCGGCCGATCTTCGACACTGACACGGATGACTGTGAGCCCGCCGGCGGGCATGGCGGGAACGGCTGCTACCGCCTCCTCTGCGGCCGGCGCAACGGTCGCCCCTTCAGGCGACGCAGGCTCCGGCGGGGGGGTGCTCACAGGTGATGACCCGACCGCCTTTGAGAGGGCAACGGCACCCCAGGTAACCCCGGCCACGGTCCACCCGAGGATGCGGGCGAGCCTCGAGGAAGGAAATCTCTTGCGAATCATCGACCACCCTCCTCAGTGACTGTGCCGTCTGCGGGGACGCGTAGCACGGCGCCGTAATCGGCGAGGATCTGCAGCACCGAGTCGGGCAACGCCGACCTGAAGTCGTCGGTGGCGACCACCTCGGCGACTCCGTATGCCTCGAGAACGTTGGACACCGACGGAGCCACTTCCACGATTATCGGATCGACGGTGGTTGTCGTCACCGGAGCCTCGGAGACGACACCCGCAGCTGCCGCCGGAGACGATCCGGGTACCGCAGTGCCCGGGTCCCGGGGCAACAGCTGCAGGATGCCTGCACCGACGACCACTCCGAGCACCACCGTGGTGGTGAACTGGTTCAGCCGTCCGGGTGCTGTATCAGTCATCTTCTTCGTGGTGGTCGTCTTCGTGACCGTCCTCGTGGTCTTCACCGTGGTCTTCACCGTCGTCGTCGTCTTCGTGATGCTCGCCGACCTTCTCGTCGATGCTGAGTTGGAGCTCACCATTCTCGAAGAAGGCGAGGAACTTGACTTCCCCGTTACCTTCGAACTTGACCTCGACCCGGTGGGGTCCGTTCTTCTCGATTTTGGCGTGGAACCCCGCAGCGGCAGAGGCGGAGTCGACGAACACCTGATCCACGCTGTAGCGAATGACGACTACGCCGCCGGCCGTTGGATAGGAGGCGGTGGCGAACTCATTGACAGCCTGGGTGGTTGTCGGTTGCTGCGACGCGGGCGCGGCCTGACGCTGCACCACGGTGGCTTGAACAGGTGCGGTGGCTTGGCTCGGCGCCGCCAGAGGAGTCCCTTCAGACTCACAGATCGGGCGCAGCGCGTCGAGTGCCGCCTGCTGGACGGGGGTGAGCGTGCCCGCTGCCTCTGCTGCCACAAGGGCGTTGCCGTCGACACCGCATGCCCGGGCCAAGTCGTCCACCATCGATACCGGCGGAGCGGCAAGCGGGACGGATTCCAGCGCCACTGCAGCGGCAGTAGTAGATGTTTCCTCCGGCGGCGCTGCATTTGCACCCTGGCCACCGGGTTGTGAGCCGAAGAATGCGGCGGCTGCGGGAACGGCAAGAGCGCTCACCAACAGCACGGCCACGAATCCGCGGGGGTGCTTCGGCTTCATTGTGTCCCTCCTTCTCAGAACAACTCGGCGCAGGTTGGTTCAACTCCTCCTAACGGGTCCCTAAGACGGTGGCAAGGAAACCTCTGGATCTCCTGCCGCGCCTGTCTTGAGAACCTCTTAGGCCGCCCTTGAGGAAGGTTTGAGGCGGCGACGGCAACGGTGGCGCCGAAGCCGATCGGAAAGGACGGCCATGAAGACATGGATCGATCGTGATCTGTGCACCGGGAACGGGATCTGTGAAGAGATCGCACCCGAAGTGTTCGTGCTGGTGGACAGTCTCGCTTTCGCACGCGATGCCGCCGGCAACCTGGTGGAGGGCAACGGCGCCACCTCGGCCGTGGCCTTCGCCGACTCCAGCCAAGACGCGGTCATCGAAGCAGCGGAGGAATGCCCCGGAGAGTGCATATACCTCGAGCCTTGATCGCTCTCCGACGCCACCGCGCGAACCGGGCCCCCGCTGATGCGGGGGCCCGGTTCCTTTGCGATCTCCCGGCCGGTCGTCCACCGGGTAAGACGTCGATGGCTTGCGACCGACGCTCGGCTAATCGATCTTGATGCGGAGCTCGCCGTCCTCCCAAGAAGCATGAAACTTGACCTCGGTTTCGCCTTTCTCGAACTCGACCTTGACGTCTTCGGGACCGTCGTGTTCCACGTCGTAGGTGAATCCACCAGCGGGTGATACCGAAACCAGCCACACCTTCCCTGGTGTCCAGGCGATCGTCACCGTACCCCCTGGGGTGTTGTGCACTTCGATAGTCGGGCCGGAAGGAACGGTCGTCGTCGATGACCGCGGGGGATGTGTTGTCGGTGGCGACGTGGACGGTGGTGGGGATGATGTAGGAGGCGTCGACGTCGTCGAGGTGGAGGCAGGTTCGGTGGATGTCGTCGTTGACGAAGGTTCGGTGATGTCAGGCATGGAGGTTTCGGGAATCGATGGCTCCGGCACATCCACCGTCGACGGCACCGCCGTGGGCGTGGTGAGCGGTAGGTAGGCGACTTCGGATGAGGACAGAGGGGCCGCAGGCGTGGTGCCGACCTGGGAGTCGACAAAGCCAACGGCGGCCCATGCAACCCACCCCGTGAAAAGGGTGGCGCTGAGCCACACCGCGAGGAATCCAAGTCGGCGTTTCACAGGCCAATGGTGCCAGGCTGCCGGACAACACGCGGTCAACACAGCCTAAAGGTTTCCTTAAGGCGTCCCGGGGGGACCGGTGGCGGCGATATCCTCCCTCCGTGGCCCGGATACTCGTCGTTGAGGATGACCAGCGGTTGCGCTCTCTGGTGGCGCGCGTCCTCTCCGAGCAGGGTCACGACGTCTCCACCACCCGCAGCGCCATGGATGGGCTGCAGACCGTGATCAGTGAGGCCCCGGATCTGGCCGTCGTGGATCTCGGCCTTCCCGACCTCGACGGTTCGGAACTGCTGAAGATGATCCGGGCGGTGTCGAGCATGCCGGTGATCATTGCCACGGCACGCGACGACCGTGAGGAGATCGTTCGCCATCTCGACGCCGGCGCCGACGACTACCTGGTCAAGCCGTTCTCCGCCGAAGAGCTCGAAGCCCGGGTACGCGCCGTGCTGCGGAGAACAGAGTCCGGTGATCGCCCAGGGCCGTTGACCACCGGAGGTCTCATCATCGACTCTGCGGGACGAACGGCGACCCTCGAGGGGGTGATGCTGGAACTGAGCCCGAAGGAGTTCGATCTGCTGCGGTACCTTGCCGAGAAGGTGGGAGAGGTTGTCAGCAAACGCGAGCTCCTCGCAGAAGTGTGGCGGGAGCCCTACGGCGGCAGCGAGAAAACCGTGGATGTGCACCTGTCGTGGCTCCGCAAGAAGCTGGGTGAGTCGGCGGCTGCGCCCCGCTACTTGCACACGGTGCACGGCGTGGGTGTGAAGCTGCAACCTCCCGCGTGAGGCGCCAGCTCGCGCTGGTGGCTGCTGCGATTACCTCGATGCTGGCCCTCGCCTTCCTCGTTCCGCTCGGATTACTGATAAGCACCCAGGCCGAGGATCGAGCACTAGCACAGGCACAACGCGAGGCTGAGGCCGCGGCGGCGGTCCTCGCGGTTGCCGCGTCCTTCCAGCAGTCTGCGGCAACACCAAGCCTTGCCGACGCGGTGGTGGCATCACTCGACGAAACCGGTGATCTCTCGGTTGTCCTCGCCGACGGGTACGTTGCCGGCCGCGAGGACATCGATCCCGAGACCCTGGCCAGGGCAAGAGCCGGCACCGCATTCACCGCTTCCCGGACCGGAGGTGCCGAAGTGCTCGTCC
This sequence comes from uncultured Acidimicrobiia bacterium, assembly GCA_964538725.1. GTDB lineage: Bacteria > Actinomycetota > Acidimicrobiia > Spongiisociales > JAOTWH01 > CAZIEQ01. The sequence continues at coordinate 3,846 of CAZIEQ010000195.1, forward strand.
CCGTCGGTCTCGCCGGAGCACGTGTACCGGCGGTGGTGCGCGTGGTTACCGACACCAGAGACTTCCGCCGCGGGGTCACCGCAGCGTGGGTGGTGCTTGCTCTTCTCGGCGCAGTTCTCGTCGCAGCAGCCGTGGCGGTGGCCGATCGCATCAGCCGCAGCGTCACCAAGCCGATGAGCGCGCTGGCGGCGGCTGCCGAGCGGCTGGGTGCGGGCGATCTCGACCAGAGGGTGGCCCCCGATGGGCCGCCCGAGCTAGTCGAGATGGGGGAGGCGTTCAATACGCTCGCCTCACAGCTCCGTCTCCTCCTGGAGGCCGAACGGGAATCGGTAGCCGATCTGTCGCATCGGTTGCGAACGCCGCTTGCGGCGCTGCGCCTCGGAGTTGAAACCCTGCCTGTTTCCGGCGACCGTGACGGCCTTCTCGCCGACGTAGACAGTCTGGAGTCCGCCGTCGACGAGCTGATCATGGAGGCGCGTCGCGGCGCCGCGGCTGAGGAGCAGCGTTGCGACGCCGCTGCCGTTGCTCGCGACCGAGCCCGTTTCTGGGAGGTACTGGCGGACGACCAGGGGAGGCGATTCGATCTCCAAACCGGCGCCGGTCCGCATGAGGTCGGTCTGAGTGGCCGCGACCTGGGAGCAGTCATCGACACTCTGATCGAGAATGTCTTCACCCACACCGATCCCGGTGTCGTCTTCAGCCTCACAGTTCGTCGCGAAGATGCCTGGGTAGCCGTCGAAGTGGCCGATGAGGGGCCCGGCTTTCACTCCCAGCTTGCCAGTCGGGGGCTCTCCAAGGCCGGATCGACCGGCCTCGGTCTGGACATCGCCACCCGCACGGTCGAACGGGCCGACGGAACCGTCATCGTGGGAGATCCTCCGGGGGGGTCGGTCACCCTCTTGATGCCATCTCTGTGACGTCGGACGCGCCGAAGGGGCCGGCTGATGCCGGCCCCTTCGCTATGGGAACGATCAGCCGTTGAACTGGCCGTCATCGTCACCGGGAAGAGTCGTGGTCGTCGAACCATCATCGTCACCGGGAAGAGTGGTAGTCGTCGAACCATCATCGTCACCGGGAAGAGTCGTGGTCGTCGAACCATCATCGTCACCGGGAAGAGTCGTGGTCGTCGAACCATCATCGTCACCGGGAAGAGTCGTGGTCGTCGAACCATCATCGT
>CAZIEQ010000196.1:0-5018 GCA_964538725.1 uncultured Acidimicrobiia bacterium
GTAGAGCCCCAGCGATTCCCAACACGCCTAGCAAGTTTGTACGTGCATACGTGGCCTCTGGCAATCAATCCTCCCTGTGTTGTTGTGTATGTCTGGTTCTAATAGCTCGCGTCTGTCTTGTTGTCTGTGGCGCTGTCGGCGCGTGCGCCCCCCGGCGCGCATGCCCACCTTCCGGGGGCCGGCACCCCCCAGATACAGGGCGGCGGGTGAGCCGAGCCCGCCGGCGCCTACGAGGAGAACTCGTGACCGCAGCAACGCGTGCTGGCCGTCTGCTCCCACTTCGGGAAGGACCAGATGACGGCTGTAGCGTTCTGCCTGCTCCGGGCTGAGGTCCCCGGCGATCTCGACGGGATGTCCCAGCGTGCGCCAGCGGGCGATTCCTCCGGCGAGGGAAGCAACGCTGGTGAAGCCGGCTTCGGCCAGTGCCTTGGCGACCAGCGCGCTGCGGGCCCCGACGGCGCAGTACACGACGATGTTCGAATCGGCACGCAAGCCGGTGGAGGGGATGTCGCTGAGGAGGCTGCCCATAGGGATGGCCCGCGCCCCTGGGATGACGCCGCTCGCCAGCTCACCAGGTTCGCGAACGTCGACCAGCAGCGGCGATTGACCGAGGCTCGCCACGAGGTCCTCCACCGTGATCTCGGTGATCGCCGCCCGGGCCTCGGCGACGAGGGCCTCATAGCCTCCAGGGTCGAAGGTCACGGCCCGAGGAGCGTATCCGCCAGCCCGGTGAGCACCGTCGAGGCGTCCCCTGCAACGACGACGTCGGCCAGCTGGTCATGTTCGGTGGGGCCCTGGTTGACGATCACATATCCCGCCCCGGCGCGGGCGGCTTCGAGAGGCACTTCGGCAGCCGGATATACCGAGAGGGTGGAGCCGACGGCGAGAACGGTGTCACAGGTGGCTGCCAGGGCGTACGCCCGGCGCATTGCGTCCTGGGGCATCATCTCCCCGAAGGAGATGACGGTCGTCTTGAGGATACCGCCACACTGTTCGCAGTGAGGGTCGTCGTCGCCTGCAGTGATACGGTGCTCCAGGTCGACGGTGGGCAGCGAGGCGCCACATTGCAGGCATCGGGTGCGGTGCACCGAGCCGTGGACCTCCACGACCGCGCTTTCAGGAAGCCCGGCCCGTTGATGGAGGCCGTCGATGTTCTGCGTGACACATCCCAGGACCCGGCCCGCTGTCCACATGCGGGCGATCGCCACATGACCTGCATTGGGCTCGGCGTCGAGCAAACCCGACCCGAAACGCCACTGCCACTGGCGGCGCCGGGTGTCGGCGGAGCGTAAGTAATTGTCGTAGGTGAACTCGTTGGGATCGAGCTTGGTCCACACCCCGTCAGGCCCGCGGAAGTCCGGGATGCCCGAACCGGTTGAGATTCCCGCCCCGGTGAACACGAGAATGGCTTCCTTGTCTGCCAGCAGCGCAGCAGCCTGCGAAAGGCTCATGGCAGCCAGCTTACGCCGGGTAGATTCGAACACAGTGAGCCCGTTCGACCTTCGGGGACACACCAGCATTGTCACCGGCGGCAACCGCGGCATCGGCCTCGGCCTGGCATCAGGTCTCGTCGGGGCGGGTGCGGAGGTAGTCATCTGGGGGCGTGACGCGGACCGCAACCATGCGGCCGTTGCGCGGCTCGGCGGTCCCGGTGGGGTCACGGCCGTTGCCTGTGACGTCTCCTCGGAAGAAGATGTCGGCGCCGCCTTGGAGGCGACGCTGCAGCGCCACGGCAAGGTGGACTCGCTGTTCGTCAACGCGGGCACGACCGGAGCCGTCACGTTCCCCGACCTGGGTCTCGACGAGTGGCGACGAGTGATGGCGGTGAACCTCGACGGGGCGTTCCTCACGGCACGGGCGGTGGCAGGCGCCATGATGGTCCGGCGACGGGGCTCGATCGTGTTCACGGCGTCGGTCGCTTCCCGCCTCGGCATGCCGTACAACCCCCATTACGCCGCCACCAAAGGTGGGGTACGCCAATTGGCTCGTTCGCTGGCAGTGCGTCTCGCCCGCTTCGGCATACGGGTCAACATTCTGTCTCCCGGGTTTGTCGACACGGAGCTGACCGAGGACCTCAAGTCCGAGGAGCGGTTCGATCGGGCGGTGGCCACCCGCACTCCAATGGGCCGCTGGGGCCGCCCCGACGACTTCGGTGGCGCGGCCGTGTTCCTCGCCGGAGATGCCTCTCCGTACATGACCGGTGCGGAGATGGTCATCGACGGTGGGTTCACGATCTTCTGAGAGGCTCGGGGTGGCCGACATGAGCGGGGAGTTGCAACCGGGCTAGATTTCGCCTACGTGCAGCCCGACCTGATCGCCACCGACACGCCGCCGCAGGAGCAAGACGATCGGTCCCGACTGGCTTCCAAGGTCGGATCCGTCGTGTCGTTCACTTTGGTGCTTGTGACCCTGGTTGCGCTGTGGGAACTGTACAAGGTGGTGGCAACCGCCCTCGACACCACCACTCCCGTCCGACCCGACGACGTCACCATGCCCCACGTGTGGGACATGTTCGCCGAGCTGTTCCAGCCGGCCCGTCGCGGTGGGCAAACGCTCATCCTGCTTCTCCTGGAGGCGTCGGTGTTCACGGTGCGGGAAGCGGTGGTCGGGTTCGCCATCGGCGGCCTCATCGGTTTCGGGCTCGGTGTGCTCTTCGTGCGGTCGTCGCTTGCAGAACGGGCGTTCATGCCCTATGTGGTCGCATCGCAAACGGTGCCCCTGTTGGCCATCGCCCCCATGGTCGTCATCTGGGGGCGCCAGCTGTCATGGCCCGCGTGGCTCTCGGTGTCGGTGATCGCTGCCTACCTCACCTTCTTCCCGGTGGCGATCAACACGCTGCGCGGCTTGCGGTCGCCCGACCCCACCGCTGTGGAACTGATGCGGTCGTATGCAGCCAGCCCCAACGAAGTGCTGTGGAAGTTGCGGGTGCCGGCGGCCCTTCCCTACATCTTCACCGCCCTCAAGGTCTCCGCCACCGCCAGCATCATCGGGGCCCTCATCGGAGAGCTGCCCGGCAGCGTCGGCAACGGGCTGGGCAGAGTGCTTCTGGACTTCTCGCAGCGCTTTGCCGTGCAGTCTCCCAAGCTGTATGCCACGGTGATCGTCACCTGCCTGGTTGGAATCGCCTTCGTCGGGGCGGTGACCTTCGCCGAGCGCCGTTTCATCTCGGCCGCCCGGAGGCAGGCGTGAGCGGGAGAGCGGTGGTTGAAGCCCGCGGTGTCGGCAAGACCTTCGGCTATGGCGGCGCGGAACCCCTAGAAGCGCTGCGGGGGATCGACCTGTCGATTGCAGAAGGCGAATTCGTTTCCCTCATCGGACCTTCGGGGTGCGGCAAGAGCACGCTGCTGCGCCTCATCGGCGATCTGACCACACCAACCACAGGCGCCCTTCAGATCAACGGTAAGGATCCCCACCGGGCCCGCCTCGACCGCGACTACGGGATCGTTTTCCAAAGCGCCACCCTTCTCGACTGGCGCACCGTTGCCAGGAATGTCGAGCTGCCGCTAGAGGTGATGGACTACTCGGCTGCAGAGCGGTCGCGTCGGGCTGCGGAGATGCTCGACCTGGTGCAGCTCTCCGAGTTCGGCAAGCACTTCCCGTGGCAGCTTTCCGGCGGGATGCAGCAGCGGGTTGCCATCGCCCGCGCCCTCACCTTCAACCCGTCCTTGCTGTTGATGGACGAGCCGTTCGGGGCGCTGGACGAGATGACCCGTGAGCTGATGCAACAGGAGGTGTTGCGCATCTGGAGGGAGACTCGCACAACGGTGGTTTTCGTAACCCATTCGATTCCCGAGGCCGTCTTCCTCTCTACCCGGGTTGTCGTCATGTCGCCACGCCCCGGACGTCTGTCGGAGGTGATCGACAACGACCTGGAGCATCCCCGTGATGAGGACACACGGGAAGCGCCGGCGTACTTCGACAGGATCACTCAGGTTCGCGAGGCGCTGCGGCGCTACGAGAAGGGGCCGCCGTGAGCGGCGACGATCGCGGCCTGCACGAGGAGCATGAGACCGACATGCTGACGGCATTCGAGGGAGACCTCCCCGCGGGGACCCGTACCCCATCAGCGCTGTCGCACCATCTGCGCCGCTGGGTTCCCGCCGCAGTCGCCTTCGTCGTGGTGCTCGGCATCTGGGAAGGACTCACCCGTCTCTTCGGCGTGCAGTCGTTCATCCTCCCCAAACCCACCGAGATCATCACCAGCTTCGTCGACACCACCGACGTCATCTGGACCGCCGGGTTCAACACACTGCAGGAGGCCCTCGGCGGTTTCGTCGTCGGTACCGCTGCCGGAGTGGTGGTTGCCCTGGCGACGGTGCGCTGGGTGCGGGTGCGCGAGGGGCTGATGCCGTTTGCCATTGCAGCCAACTCGGTGCCCATCATCGCTCTGGCACCGATCGCCAACGCCATGTTTACGCTGACCAGCCCGGTCTCCAAGATGGCGGTCGTGGCCGTTGTCGTGTTCTTCCCTGTGATGATCAACACGGCCAGGGGCCTGGTCGAGGCCGATCCGGGGGAGCTGGAGCTGATGCGGTCGTTCGCTGCCACGCCGCGCGAAGTGATGCGGCGGGTGCGGGTCCCCCATGCGCTGCCCTACTTCTTCTCCGCCCTCAAAGTCGGCAGCGCCCTCTCCCTCATCGCGGCCATCGTCGCCGAGTATTTCGGTGGTCCGCAGGACGTTCTCGGCCAGTACATTCTCAACCGGGCTTTCCTGCTCCAGTTTCCCGACGCCTGGGCGGCGATCCTGGTGGCTTCCATCCTCGGCATCACCTTCTATCTCCTCATCCTGGGCGCCGAGCGGGTCTTCATGCCGTGGCACGTGTCTTTCCGCAGCGTCGATGCGAGCTGACCCGGCGAAGGACGACACGACCCGATAGGCTGCCAGGCAGCCTTGTGAGGAGGGAACGAGAGATGAAGCAGAGCACCCTGAGGCGGCTGCTGGCGGCAGCCCCCGCCCGCACGCTGATAGCCGCCGCGTGCGGGGGCGCCGATGAAGGGCTCGGCACCGGGGGGGGGGG
>CAZIEQ010000197.1:0-4975 GCA_964538725.1 uncultured Acidimicrobiia bacterium
CGGCGGGGTGCGCCCCCGCCCGTCCCGTGCCCCGACCCGGGCCGCCGCCGGCCGGATCGGAATGTGATTTGGGGGAGGTGAGGGGGCAGCTTGCTGCCCGCAGAGCCCTCGAAATAGCCGCTGCAGGTGGCCATCACCTGTTCATGGTGGGTCCGCCCGGAGCCGGCAAGACGATGCTCGCCAGGTGCCTCCCCGGAATCATGTCACCGCTCGGTGCCGAAGAGCAGTTGGAGGTTGCGCTCGCCTACGACGCTGCCGGGCGTCGGGCACCTTCACCAGGTGTGAGGCCGTTTCGATCGCCACACCACTCGGCGACGATGGCCGCTCTGGTTGGGGGTGGCACGGGGGTGCCCCGACCGGGCGAGGTGACGTTGGCGCATCGCGGGGTGTTGTTTCTCGACGAGTTGGGGGAGTTTCCTCCAGGGTTGTTGGACGCACTACGTCAACCTGTTGAAGATGGGGTGGTAACGGTGGCGCGGCGGGGAGCGACGGTGGAGTTTCCCTGTGCGGCACAGGTGGTGGCGGCGGCAAATCCCTGCCCCTGTGGCTATGGCGGTGACCGACAGGTCGGCTGCGACTGCACCGCAGGCATCAAGGCGCGTTACCGGCGCAGGTTCTCCGGGCCGCTGCTGGATCGTTTCGACCTGCACGTGAGGGTAGATCGGCTGTTGCCTCGGGATCTCACCGGGAGCGGTGGTGAATCATCTGCTGTCGTGGCACAGCGGGTGGTGGCGGCGCGCCAGCGCCAGACGCGGCGAGGTTGCGTCAACGGATGGTTGGACCGCCGCCGGTTGGATGATCTCCCTTGGTCTGCGGGTGCGGTGTCGGCATTGCGCAAAGCAGCGGATGAAGGTTCGCTCTCTGCGCGGGGATGGGATCGGGTGCGGCGGGTGGCGCGCACCGTCGCCGATATCGACGGCACCGAAGTGGTGGCGGCCCAACACGTCACAGAGGCGGCTGGCCTGCGGGGGGCGGTGTGAGCAGGGTGGTTCCCCGCAGGGACGCCTCCTATCCAGCCGGCTTGTGCAGCCTCGCCGATCCACCTGCAGTCCTGCATGTGGACGGCAGCCTTCCCCGCTGTCTGGGGGTGGCGGTGGTGGGGACGCGACGCGCCACCAGCTATGGGATGGAGGTGGCGGAGAGCTACGGCCGTGCGCTGGCGGCAGCCGGCTGGACGGTTGTGTCGGGTCTGGCACGGGGGGTGGATGCTGCCGCGCACCGGGGCACTGTCGCCGGCGGCGGTGTCGGGGTGGCGGTCCTTGGGTCGGGTCTCGACGTCGTTTATCCCCCGGAGAACCGCGGGCTGGCCCACCGGCTGGTAAGCGGAGGCGGCGCAGTGGTTTCGGAGTACGGCGAAGGTACCTCTCCCCAGCCGTGGCATTTTCCGGCTCGCAACCGGCTTATCGTCGGCCTGTCCGCTGCGGTCGTCGTTGTGGAGTCGGCTGTCCGCGGCGGGGCGCTCATCACTGCGCGCATCGCCGCTGAGATAGGCCGGCCGGTGTTCGCCGTACCCGGCGACATCGACAGAGAGACCTCGCTTGGCTGCAATCTGCTGATACGGGATGGGGCCATTCCGGTCCTCGACGGCGGCGACCTCTTGGAGGCCCTCTCAGTGGTACCTGTACCCGTCGTGTCTCCGATCGATCGTTGACTCGCCGTCCATACTGTCCCACCATGGAGGGATGGCGCCCATTCCCCAGCTGCCGGCCTGGGCAGGAAGACAGGTGGCCGCATATTTGAGCCGGCTACAGGCTGAGCGCGGTCTGTCGACGCACACCGTTGACGCTTACAGGCGTGACCTCGCCCAGTTCTTTGACTTTTGCGACCGGGCGGGACACCGTACCGTCGAAGCCGTGGGTCGTTGGGCCGTGCGCCGCTACCTGGCACAGCTCAGCACCCGCAACTACGCCCGCCGCTCCATCAGCCGTAAGGCCTCGGCGGTGCGCGCCTTCTTCCGTGATGCTGCCCGCCGTGGCCTGGTATCGGCCAACCCGACCGAAGGGGTGCCGTTGCCGAAGCGACCGGCATCGCTTCCCAAGGCTCTGCCGGCCCGCTCCCTGGGTGCAGTGCTCGATGGTCTCGTAGGCACCGAGCCGCGCACCGTGCGAGATCGCGCCATTCTGGAGCTGCTGTATGCCACCGGTGCGAGGGTGTCCGAGCTGGCCGCGCTGAAACTGGACGATGTCAGCCGCGGCGACCACGTCATTCTTCAAGGCAAGGGCAACAAGGAACGCGTCGTGCCGTTGGGAACCCCGGCGCGGCAGGCGCTGGTCGCCTATGTGGAGACGGCACGTCCGACCTTGCACAGGTCCGGCAGCGGGGCCGCCCTGTTCCTAGGGGTGCGCGGTGGCCCTCTCGATTCCCGGGGTATTCGCAGGGTGGTGCGAAGGCGTCTGGGAACCTTCCCGCATGCGGTTCGCCACTCCTTCGCGACCCACCTCCTCGAGGGCGGCGCCGACCTGCGCACCGTCCAGGAACTGTTGGGGCACACCGAATTGGCCACGACCCAGATCTACACTGCTGTTTCCCGCGAGCACCTCAGGTCGACATATGACCAATCCCATCCCCGCGCCTGAACCGCCGGACCTGGACCGGCTGTGGAAGGCGTTCAAGTCAACCGGTGACGCAGGCGCTCGAGAGAAACTCGTCGTTCACTACTCGCCTCTCGTCAAATACGTCGCCGGCCGTATCGGAGCCCGCCTTCCAAACAATGTGGAACAGGGCGACCTGATCCAGAACGGCATGTTCGGTCTGATGGATGCCGTCGACAAGTTCGACCCTGAGCGGGGAAACAAGTTCGAAACCTACGCAGTCAACAGGATCCACGGTGCCATCCTCGACCAGCTTCGTGCCCTCGACTGGGTGCCGCGTTCGGTGCGCGCCCGTGCCAGAGAAATCAATAGATCCCTCTCCGAACTCGAGCACGACCTGCAGCGCACTCCCACAGACGAGGAGCTCGCCGCCCACATGAACATGGCGCTCGGCGATCTGCAGACCGCCCTCGCCGAGATCTCGGCACTCGGACTCGTAGCACTCGACGAACTTCTCAGTCCCGGGGCAAGGGAGTCAGCCTCCGTGGGTGACCTGGTGGCCGACCACTCCGCACTCGATCCTTACGGATCGTATGAGAAGGAGGAAACGCGCCATTTCCTTGCCGATTCGGTGAACCGGTTGGGGGAGCGGGAACGCCTGGTCATCACCCTGTACTACTACGAAGGCCTCACACTGGCCGAGATCGGTGAGGTGCTCGGCGTAACCGAGTCGCGTGTCTGTCAGATCCACACCAAAGCGGTGATGTCGCTGCGTAACCGCATGATCGAACCCAACTACCGGGCGTAGCACCCGGCTTCAGCTCGTCGGGAGTTCACCGGCATCCGACAACGGGTTGCCGACGTCCGGTTACCATCCGGCGCAATCCACACATCCCGGTGCAACTTCCGCGGTTGACGCGTCTCGGCGCGTGGGGGAGGCCCAGATCGGGGTGGAGGCACACAAACCGAATCGGGAGGCAACGAATGTCCGTGGTGACCATGCGACAGTTGCTGGAGGCGGGTGTCCATTTCGGGCACCAAACCCGCCGCTGGAATCCGAAGATGGAACCGTACATCTTCGGGGAACGCAGCGGGATCCACATCATCGACCTCCGGCAGACCATAGAACGTGTCCAAGAGGCCTACGACTTCGTCAAGGAGATCGCCACCCAAGGCGGGGTGGTCCTTTTCGTTGGCACCAAGAAGCAGGCTCAGTCGGTGGTGGAAGAAGCTGCCACCGAAGCCGGCATGCCATACGTCAACCATCGATGGCTGGGAGGGATGCTCACAAACTTTCGCACCATCCGCAGCCGTATCACATACATGCTGGAGTTGGAGCGGATGGACCAGTCCGGCGAGATGGAGGCGCTGCCCAAGAAGGAAAGGCTCCGGCTGCGGCGCGAGTTGGGCAAACTCGAAACGGTGCTCGGTGGTGTGCGAGACATGTCGCGGACACCCGACGCTGTCTTCATCGTCGACATACGCAACGAAGAGATCGCCGTCAAGGAGGCCAACCGGATCGGCATCCCAGTGGTTGCCGTCGTCGACACGAACTGTGATCCCGACATGGTCGACGTGGTCATTCCAGGGAACGACGATGCCATCCGCAGCGCTCAACTGCTGGCAGGCGTGGTAGCCAAGGCGGCCAAAGATGGCGCCGCCCTGGCGGGGGCCACCCTCGCCGACGCAGAGGAGGCCGGAGAAGGCGACGACGGTGAGGAGGCGGGGGAGTGATCACCGCCAAAGACGTGCAACGGCTGCGCCACGCCACCGGATCGGGAATGATGGACGCCAAACGGGCACTCGAGGAAGTCGGAGGTGACTTCGAGCAGGCCCGCGACCTGCTGCGGGAGAGAGGCGTCGCTGATGCCAAGGCCCGCTCGGGGCGGGTGCAGACCGAAGGCGCCATCGGCCACTACCTCCACTATCAGGCGCAGCGGCCTGTCCTCGGAGTTCTCGTCGAACTTGCATCCGAGACCGACTTCGTCGCCAAGAGCGACGACTTTCAAGAGGCTGCCCGTGACATCGCCATGCATGTCGCATGGGCACGACCACGGTGGGTTGAACGGGAAGATGTTCCCGCCGATGTCGTTGACAAGGAAACCACCATCGTGGAGGCTCAGGCCCGTAACGAAGGCAAACCCACCCAAGTCATCGAACGCATCGTCGCCGGTAAGATGGCCAAGTTCTACGCCGATACCGTTCTATACGACCAGCCGTTCGTCAATCAGGAAAAGCATGGCGGCACCATCGGTGACATGGTGCAGCAGATGTCCGCCACCATGGGCGAGAACATCGGCGTGCGGAACTTCATACGCATGGCCGTCGGCGAGGACGCAGCTGAGTGAGCCGGCGAGTCGTCCTCAAGCTCTCCGGCGAGGCCCTCGCCGATTCCGACCCCCGCCACGGCATCTCGGCCGCCACGGGGGCGGCGGGCGCCGACG
>CAZIEQ010000198.1:0-4969 GCA_964538725.1 uncultured Acidimicrobiia bacterium
TCGCCGCGTTCCCTGTGATCGACGCCGCGTTCACGGATTTGGTGGCCGAGGTGGGGCGCGACGTCGACGTCGACGCGGTGACCGGCGCCTATGCGGCCGCCGCCGCCGGCCCGCTGGCCGGCATCCTGAGATACAACGAGGATCCGATCGTGTCTTCGGACATCGTCGGTGACCCGCATTCGGTCGTGTTCGACGCTCCGTTCACGATGGTCACCGCCGGCCGCATGGTGAAAGTGTTCGGCTGGTACGACAACGAGTGGGGGTATTCCAACCGTCTGGTGGACGTCGCCGCTCGCCTGGCAAGTTGATCGAAACTCTCGGCATCGACGACCTCGACGTCGCCGGCCGCAGGGTGCTGGTTCGTGCCGACCTCAACGTGCCTGTGCATGGAGGCGACGTAGTCGACGACTTTCGCATCCGGGCGGCGGCGCCCACATTGCAGCGGCTGCTGGACCGCGACGCCCGGGTCGTCGTATGCAGCCATCTGGGGAGGCCGCAGGGACCCGACCCGGCGTTGAGCCTGGCACCGGTGGCCGACCGCCTCGGCGAGGTGGGCGGCTTCCAGGTGGACTTCACCGGGTCCGTTGTGGGACCGGAGGCACAGGCGGCAGTCGATGCCGCCGGCGGGCACGTGGTCATGTTGGAGAACACCCGTTTCGAGGCAGGTGAGACCGCAAACGATCCTCTGCTGGTAGACGGGCTGGCAGAACTGTGCGACCTGTTCGTCCTCGATGCTTTCGGCACCGCCCATCGGGTGCATGCCTCGACGGTAGGGGTTGCACAGCGGCGCCGCTCCGCCGCAGGGGTTCTGCTGCAAGCCGAGGTGGGCGCCTTCTCCCGGCTGCTGCAAGACCCACCGCGGCCGTTCGTCGTGGTATTGGGAGGCGCCAAAGTGTCCGACAAGCTGGGAGTGTTGCGGGCGCTGCTGCCGACGGTGGACGCCATGCTGATCGGCGGCGGCATGTGCTTCACACTGCTGCTCGCCGACGGATATCGGGTGGGGGATTCGCTCGTCGACGAAGACCTCGTCGACGAGGTCCGACGTGCCTTGAAGGCCCCCGAGGCCGGCAAGATCATGCTTCCCGTCGACCTCGTGGCCGCAGATCGTTTCGCAGCCGACGCGTCGACTCGAATAGTGGCGTCGCGCGATATCCCCAGCGACCACATGGGACTCGACATCGGCCCGGACACCGTCGCATCTTTCGCCGCGGTGTTGGCCAACGCGGCGTCGGTGTTCTGGAACGGCCCGATGGGGGTCTTCGAATGGCCTCAGTTCCGCGCGGGTACGGAGGGGGTCGCCGCCGCGGTTGCCGGCACTCCCGGGTTCACCGTCGTCGGCGGCGGCGACAGCGTGGCTGCGCTGCGCCTGCTCAGTGTCGACGATGCGGTGTCACACTTGTCGACCGGCGGCGGTGCCGGGCTGGAAATGCTGCAAGGAGTGTCACTGCCCGGCATCCGGGCGCTGGGGAGGTGGATCGATGCGTAAGAACCTGATGGCGGGCAACTGGAAGATGAACGCCACCCATCTGCAAGCCATCCAGATGGTGCAGAAACTCTCCTACCGTCTGGACCCGGCAGATCACGACCGGGTGGACGTCGTCGTGTGCCCTCCCTTCACCGCGTTGCGTTCCGTGCAGACGGTGATAGAAGCCGACCATCTCCGCATCCGGCTCGGCGCCCAGGACGTCCACTGGGAGGAGAAAGGCGCCTACACGGGAGAGGTGTCGCCGCTCATGCTGGCCAAGCTCGGAGTCGGCTATGTCATCGTCGGCCATTCGGAAAGACGCCAGCTCTTCGGAGAGGACGACGCCGCCGTGCGGCGAAAGTTGGCGGCTGTGCTGCGTGCCGCCATGACGCCGATCGTGTGTGTCGGCGAAACCCTGGACCAGCGGGAAGCGGGTGATACGGAGCCGCTGGTCACCGCCCAGGTGGAGGCGGCGATGACGGGTCTCGACGGCGAAGCCGTTGCCGGCCTGATGGTCGCCTACGAGCCCATCTGGGCCATCGGAACCGGCCGCACCGCCACCCCCGACCAGGCGGGAGAGGTCATCACCATGATTCGCACCACCGTTGCGCAACGATTCGGCGGCGAGGTGGCAGACGCCATCCGCATCCTCTACGGCGGGTCGATGAACGCCGGCAACGTGGCCGCACTGATGGCGAAACGCGACATCGACGGCGGCCTCGTCGGCGGGGCGTCTCTCGACCCGGACAGTTTCGCTTCGGTCATCAGATACTGGGTATGAGGTAACGCCTACGCTGCCGGTGGCGTAAACGGAGCAGGATGAGACGCGTCTTTGCCATCGCAGCCACGGCTGCCCTGGTAGCCGCCGCCTGTGGCGGTGAAGTCGACACCGTCGACGCGACAACGACGACAGCCGCGGCGGCGACCACCATCCCGGCGACTACCACAACCGTGGCTGCGACGACGTCGACATTCTCGACGACCACCACGACGACCGAGGCCTTCTCCGGCCCCGGCTACGGCGGGGAAGCGATCATCGGCGACGATCAAGAGCCACCGACGCTGAACCCTTACGCCCCCGGCGGTGACAATTTCATCGTCGGCAAGATCGCTCAGACGTGGACCACCGGAGTGGCAGACATCGATGCCACCACCCTGGAGCTGATCCCCGAGGTGGTAAACGAGCTGCCCACCGTCGACAACGGAGGTGTCACCGTCAACGACGACGGCACGATGACGGTGCGTTACCGGATCCGTGACGAGGCGATGTGGGAGGACGGCACCCCGATAACCGGCGACGACTTCGCCTTCACCTGGGAGACGGTGGCCGCCCTCGAAACAGATCGCTTCAACACGGCGCCGTGGGGGCTCGTCGAGTCGGTAGAAGCCGGGGACAAGACGTTCACCTTCACCATGTCGCAGCCCACCCTGCAGCATGAGTGGCTGTTCCAATGGCTGATTCCCAAACACGATGTCGAGGGCAGTGACTTCCTCAACGACTGGAACGATGTCACCTGGCTGTCCGCCGGTCCCTTCACTTTCGACCGGTGGGTGAAGGGAGAGTCGGTCACCCTCATCCGCAACGACACCTACTGGAAGACCGACGCCGAGACCGGGCTCCGGCTTCCCTATCTGGACGAGGTGACCTTCCGCTTCATCCCGGAGACGTCGGCCCTGATCGACGCCTTCAAGGCGCGTGAGGTGGATGTCATCAACCCGCCCCCGTGGGAGGGCTACTACGAGTCCATCCTCGACCTGGCCGGTGTCGAGCTCGACGTACGCTCCAGTCCCATCTGGGAGCACATCAACTTCCAGCTCGGCGTCAACAACCGCAACCCGAGGTCTCTCAACCGCTATGTGGAGTTCCGCCGCGCCGTCGCCTATGCACTCGACATTCCGGCTTTGGTGAAGGACATCTGGCGTCACCTCATCTCCGGCTTCGTGGAAGTCGCCAGGCCCGACCTGGGCCCGGGACCGTGGGCCCGATATGGTCACGACCCCGAAGAAGCCACTCGGCTTCTGGACGAGCTGTGCGACAGGCTGGGCAGAGACTGTGCCGCCGAGCCTCCGGTTGTCATCTTTTCCACCACCAGCAACGCCGATGAGCGGCCTCGTCTGGCAAACCGGTTGCAGCAGCAACTCGCTGACGTCGGTATCACAGTCGAGCTGCAACTGGAGGACTCGTCCCTCTTCTTCGGCAACACCCTCGACTCGGGTGACTGGGACGTCGGAGAGTGGGCCTGGATCATGTCTCCCGGCACCGCCGCCCTGGCCTCCATCTTCGACGTGTTCGACCCCGCCAGGCCGCCGCCGGACGGATCCAACTTCTACCGGTGGGGGACGCCGGCATTATCAGAGGCCGAACCCGACCTGTTCAACCAGGGCCCTTCCCTCGTTCGCGACGAGCACACTGCAGCCTTCGCGGCACTGCTCGAAGAGATGCGGCGCACCGTCGACGGCGGCGAGATCGTCAGACTGGCCCGGGAAGCCGAAGCCATCCTCGCCGACCAGGTGGTCATCATCCCGGTGGTGACGCGCAGCGACCCCGGGGCGGTGTGGGCGGACGAGCTCGCCGGCTACGTCCACAACCCGTCGCAGGCGGGTGACACCTGGAACGTGGAGTACTGGTACCGGGTGGACCGCTAAGTTCCGCCCATGCACCGCCTCGTCCTCGTCCGTCACGGCGAGTCCACTTGGAACGCGGAGAACCTGTTCACCGGATGGACCGACGTCCCCCTCACCCCCGGCGGTGAAGCTGAGGCGCGTCAGGCCGGACGCCTGCTGCGCGAAGACGGTCTGCTGCCCGATGTGGCGCACACGTCGGTGCTGACCCGGGCCATCGAGACTCTCAACCTGATGCTGGCGGAGCTGGATCGGCGCTGGGTCCCGGTGCGCAAGTCGTGGCGTCTCAACGAACGTCATTACGGGGCCCTGCAGGGCCTGGACAAGAAGAAAACTGCGGCCGAACACGGGCCGGAACAGGTACACATGTGGCGGCGCAGCTACGACGTGCCGCCGCCGCCTCTCGACGACAATGACGAGCGGCACCCCGGACATGATCCCCGCTATTCCGAGCTGCCACCCGACCTGCTCCCCGCCACCGAATGCCTCGCCGACGTCGTAGACCGCATGCTGCCCTACTGGTACGACGACATGGTCCCCGACCTGGAGTCCGGCCGTACTGTGCTGGTGGCAGCCCACGGCAACAGCCTGCGCGCCCTGGTCAAACATCTCGAAGCCATCTCCGATACCGACATCCCCTCTGTGAACATCCCCACAGGGGTGCCCCGCGTCTACGAGCTGGATGATGCTTTCCAACCCCTGCGGGCCGAATACCTCGGAGACCCCGACGCCATCGCCGCCGCCGCCGAAGCCGTCGCCCGACAGTCGGGCTGACGGTGGGCAGGGCGGCCCGCCTTCTCGCCGCCTTCGCCGTGACCGCCGCCCCGTGCACCCGGTCTGGGGCAAGCAACACTACTCCGGGCGGCACCGTGTTCACCCCCG
>CAZIEQ010000199.1:0-4961 GCA_964538725.1 uncultured Acidimicrobiia bacterium
TGTCGGGGCGCATGCACGTCGCGCGGCTGGCGGACGGTGACCTCGCCGGCTTGGAAGGGGGATAGGTCCGACCCGGCGGAGGCGGTCGACTCCTACCGGCGGGCGACGGCCGCCAAATCCCAGGCGGAGCGCAGCGACGCCGCACGTGCCAAGACCGGTGTGTTTCTCGGCGAGTGGGCCACCAACCCGCTGACAGAAACTCGGATTCCGATATTCGTCGCCGATTACGTGCTGATGGGGTACGGCACCGGAGCGATCATGGCCGTTCCCGGCCAGGACGAGCGGGACTGGGAGTTTGCCGAACGCTACGGGCTTCCAATCGTCCGAACCGTGCAACCGCCTGTCGACTTCGAAGGCGACGCTTTTGTAGGGGAGGGGTCGGCGGTCAACAGCGGGTTCCTCGATGGCCTCGAAGTAGCCGCAGCAAAGGAGAGGATCATCGCGTGGCTGGAGGGCAACGGGTACGGAGAAAGTGCCATCACCTACCGGCTGCGCGACTGGCTCTTCAGCCGGCAGCGGTACTGGGGTGAACCGATACCGATCCTCCACGACTCCGATGGCGGACTGCATGCCCTCAGCGACGAGGAGCTACCACTGAAACTGCCCGACGTCACAGACTTCACCCCACAGACGTACGACAGTGAAGATGCACCTCCGGTGCCGGCTCTCCATCGTGCCGACGACGGGTGGAAACGCGTCACCGTCGATGGGGTCACCTACGTCCGTGAACTGAACACCATGCCACAGTGGGCAGGTTCCTGTTGGTACTACCTCCGTTACATCGATCCGGACAACTCGTCCACTCTCGTCGGGGACGAGGCGGAGCGCTACTGGATGGGCGACCGCGGGGTGGACCTGTATGTGGGGGGAGTGGAACATGCCGTGCTTCACCTGCTGTACGCCCGTTTCTGGCACAAGGTCCTCTACGACCTGGGCCACGTGTCGACACCGGAGCCTTTCGGACGGCTCTTCAACCAGGGCTATATCCTCGCCGATGCGTTCCAGGACGAGCGCGGTGTCTACGTTCCCGCGGAGAAAGTGGAGCACAAGGACGGCAGGCTGTTCTTCGACGGCAAGCCGGTGATCCGCAGCCACGGCAAAATGGGCAAGTCGCTGAAGAACTCGGTGAGCCCCGACGAGATGTTCGTCCGCTACGGAGTCGACACGCTCAGGTTGTACGAGATGTTCATGGGGCCGCTCGACGCCTCCAAGCCGTGGACCACGAGGGACACGGTCGGCGTGCACCGTTTCCTGCAGCGGGTGTGGCGTAACTTCGTCGACGAAGAAACCGGGAGCCTTCTAGTGGTGGATGAGGCGCCTCCGCCCGTGTTGGAGCGCCTGCTGCATAGGACGGTGAAGGTGGTGACCGCCGACATGGAAGCGATGCGTTTCAACACCGCAATCGCCCGGCTTTTCGAGCTCAACAATGCCCTTGTGCCGTACGAACGCATCTCAAGAGAGGCGGCGGAGACGTTCGTCACGATGCTGGGCCCGTTCGCTCCTCACATTGCCGAGGAGCTGTGGCAACGGCTCGGCCACTCCGAATCAGTGGCGTTCGTGCCCTGGCCCGGCTACGACGACGCCCTGGCGGGTCTCGACGTCGTGACGATGGTGCTGCAGGTGAACGGCAAGGTGCGCGACCGAGTCGAGGTGCCTGCCGACATCGATGAGAAGGCGGCGGTGACGGCCGCACTTGCCTCGCAGCGCGTGCAGGCCCTCCTCGATGGGGCCGATCCCGTCCGGGTGGTGGCGGTGCCGCCGAAGCTCGTCAACGTCGTGGTGTGACTACTGCGGCTGATACGGCTGTCCGGCTCGGCCTCGATGTGGCTGCCCTTGCCACCGCCACCGGAGCCTGCCCGACTCGCATTGTGGTTCGTCCCATGCCATTGGCGATGAAGCTGCTGGCGGCGTCCTGGGTGGCGGCAATCACCACACCGCGGACGATCTTCGTCCGACCCGGGGTTGCGGTGACGGGCCGCCTGCTGGCACATGAGCTCACCCACAGCGCGCAGTGGCGGCGCACCGGCGCAGCCGGGTTCCTCGCCGGCTATGCATCCGGGTTCATCCGTGGGCTGGCCCGCAGCCGCAGCTGGCGCCGGGCCTACGAGTCGGTGCCTGCGGAGGCGGAGGCGAGACGCGTCGCAGGCAGATGGGAGATGTGAGGGTGGTGGCCGCCGGCTTCGGGCTCGTCGGCGGCACTCTCGTTGGGGTGGTCACGGTGTCGGCCATCCGCACTGTGATCCTGCCGCGAGCTGCCGCCGATCCACTCACCCGGATGGTGTTCGGGACCCTGTACCGCGTGTTTCGACTCTTCAGCAGGATCCGTGATTCCTACGAGCATCGCGACCGCATCATGGCCGTGTTCGGCCCGGTTTCCCTCGTCGGTCTGGTGGCGTTCTGGGTGTCGACCACCATGATCGGCTACACGTTTCTCTTCCGGGCGGCGGGGGTGGAGAGCTGGCGCACGGCACTGAAAACATCGGGTTCTTCGTTGCTGACCCTCGGCTTCACTCCAGTAGCGGGTTCCGGCCAGACGCTGCTTGCGTTTTCCGAAGCGGCGATCGGTCTGGGAGTCATCGCATTGCTGATCACCTACCTGCCGACCATTTACCAGTCCTTCAACCGGCGTGAGTTGCAGGTTGGCCTGCTCGAAGTGAGAGCCGGGTCACCCCCATCGGGGGTGGCGATGCTGGAGCGGTTCACCTCCATCGGTTGGCTGGAGCATCTGCCCGAGGAATGGGCGGGCTGGGAAGAGTGGTTCGTCGACATCGAGGAAACCCACACGTCGCTCCCCGTGCTGGTGTTCTTCCGCTCTCCGCATCCGGATCGCTCATGGATAACGGCCGCAGGGGCCGCCCTGGACGGCGCCGCGCTGGCGCGTTCCTGCATCGACATGCCTCCGATGCCGCAGGCAGACCTGACGATCCGCGCCGGGTATGTGGCCCTGCGCCGTATCGCCGACTTCTTCGGCATCGGCTACGACCCGGACCCGGCTCCGGGTGACCCCACATCGATCACCAGGGCGGAGTTCGACGAGGCCTACGATCGGATCGCGGCAGCGGGCGCACCTGTCAAGGATGATCGGGATCTCGCCTGGCGGGACTATTCGGGGTGGCGGGTCAACTACGACACGGTGCTCCTCGCCTTCTGTGCCCTGACGATGGCGCCGTATGCTCCGTGGTCCTCCGACCGCTCATCCGTCTCCTGGCATCGCCCCCCGCGGCTGCGGCGCTGGGGGCGCTTCCGCTCGAAGGTTCAACGGTGACATCGGCCGACAGCGGGCCGGCGCGCTGGTCGCCGTGGCTGATCCTCGGGGCAGTCGGCGCCGGGTTCTTCGGGGTCGTCGCCGCCCTGATGGTGGTCGGTGCCGACCCGGGAACTGCCGAGCTGTTCACAGTGGTTGTGCCGGCCCAGCTGGCGGCACAGATGATCTTCGTGGTAGTCGTGTCCCGCAGCCTGGGGAGCGGGAGCCTGTCCGCCGACTTCGCTTTGACACCGGCGCCCCGTGTCATCAGCGCTTTCTTTCTCGGCGTGGGGGCTCAGGTGGGATTCCTGATCGCCAACGCTGCCGTCGTCGAGCTGTTGCACTCCGACGGGGTGGCACAGGGGATCGTGGAAGAGACCGAAGACGCCGCCTCGACCTGGTTGATCCTGGTAGTGGTACTGGCCATCGGTCTCGCTGCTCCCTTCGTCGAAGAGCTCATGTTCCGCGGGATGATGCTGCGCCCTCTCCTCGAAAGACACCCCGACCGGTTTGCGATCGTCCTCACCGCGTCGATGTTCGCCGCCGCTCATATCTTCGACGTCGATCTCGCCGAACCGTTCTCCTGGGTTGTCATCGGTGAGCTGTTTGTCCTCGGCATCGTGCTGGGTCGGCTGGCAGTTCTCGACCGGTCACTGGCCCGGCCTATCGCCATGCACATGGGTTTCAACACACTTCCGCTGGTGTTGCTCTACGTGGGTTCCTTGCTGGAGCCTTGAAGGAATCTTCCGGGCTGGAGAGCCAGGCCCGTCGAGTGTTGGGGGCCGGGTGGGAGAGCGGCGGCGACGATCCCCTTCCCCGCGCCGGCCTCGCCTGGTAGGCGTGGCACATGGACAATCCCCGGGTGTGGCTGGCGACTGTGGCGGTGGCGGCCGCCGGTGTCACCTGGTGGATGCTGGCGGGACGGGCTCCGCAGCCTCCTCCGCTGTCGGTGGCACCATCGTCGACAGCGCACTTCGAGGAGCCTGGGATCGTGGTGCACGTCGCCGGGGCAGTAGTCGCGCCGGGCGTGGTGGTGCTGCCGTCGTCGAGCCGGGTGGCAGATGCGGTGGCAGCTTCGGGGGGCTTCGCCATCGATGCCGATCCGTCTGTCGTCAACCTGGCGGCAGAACTGGTTGACGGCCAGCAGGTCGTCGTGCCTCGCCTTGGGGATGCACCGGCATCGCAGGTGATGTCCGGCGTCGTCACGGTGAACAGCGCCACCGCAGCGAATCTCGAGGACTTGCCCGGAGTGGGACCCGTTCTCGCCGGCCGCATAGTCGCCTTCCGTGAGGAGCACGGGCCGTTTCGAGTCGTGGAGGATCTGCTCGACGTACCCGGCATCGGGGAGGCGAAGCTGGCTGCGTTGCGGGATCTGGTGCGGGTGCCCTGACCGGGCTCAACTTGCCTCGAGGGACCTCCCGGGCGGTGGTGGCCACCGCCGCCTTGGCATGGGTCGAGTCGACGGCGGGCTGGATCGGAGCACCGCTGCCGGCAGTGGCTGCCGCCGCGACCTGGGTTGTGGTGTGGCACCGGCGGGGCCTACGAGAGGCATGGCTGGTTGCCCTGATCGCCGTGCTCTCCTTCCTCTCCGGATCGGCTGCGGCGGGGCGCACGACACGAACGATGGAGGCCGACCTACCGGCGGGGGGGGGGGGGGGGGGTGCGGGGGCGGGGAGCGGAGGGCCCCGGGGCACCGGGGGGGGCCCGCCCTCGCCCA
>CAZIEQ010000200.1:0-4921 GCA_964538725.1 uncultured Acidimicrobiia bacterium
GGTGTTCCACGTCACACCACCGGCTGCACGCTAGCGGGGTGCGGTGCGGTGGACCCCACAGCCCCGGAGCTCATGTCTGCTGATGCAGAGACGCAAGGTCGAGCCGGTATACCGTTCGCCCGTCGGCTGTGGTCACAGCGACGAACCCCATCCGGTCCAGGTATTCGGCATGCAGTCTCGTCCCCGGCTCGCTCCATGCGCGCTCGCAGCGAGGATTGGTGAAGATGCCGGAGCGTGCAGAGTAGAGGAACCCGCCTACTTTGAAGTCGCGGTACTGCGGGATCACGAAGTCCAGTTGGACCTCGATGGAAGCGTCGGGACATACCCGGCCGATGAACAATCCGGCAGGGACCAGGTTGCGCAGAATGAACACCCGGATTTGCTCGGCCGCGGGAGTGTATGTGAAGCCGGGTTGGAAGTGATGGATGTCATCGGCGTGGAATTCGAGGAAATAGGCCAGGTACTGCGAGTCCTCATGGACGCGCAGCACCGTGAAGAACTCGTTTCTCTTGCTGAGCAGGTCTCGCAGGAAGAAGATGTGGACGAAGATGATGACCACGTTCACTACTGCGATCGGATAGGCGCCGATAAGGACGCTGTATATGAGGAATACCATCGATCCGGCGAGGCCGAACAGGCGGAGCTTGAGTATCGACTTGCGGGTCAGTGATACGACGATCAGCGCCGAGCCGAGATAACCGATTGCCTGGTAGACGGCGTCTGCATTCATAGCAGTAAGGCGTGTCGCCGATGCCTCGAATCTCTGCCCGCTGTTACCACCGGACCATATAACTCGGCGCGGCCGGAGTCTGCGGCCGGAGACCTCCGACGGGGGATGCGTCGGGAAGCAGTGCGGTCGTCAAGGCACAACGAGGGGCTCACCGAAGCCGAGTTCGCCGCGCAGCGTCTCGCAGATCTCGCCGTGGGTGCAGCCGCTTTCCGCGGCTGCCGTGACGGCGGCGAAGATGTTGCCGGCTTCGACGGCACGGCTGAGACCGGCGATACCTTTACGAACCAGCGTTTGATCGCGTGTTGCCTTGAACGCGGCGAGATGCTGCAAGTATTCGTCGATGACGGTCCGATCGGTACGTTGCGGTGGATCCAGCCGCTCTTCCACGCCGTCCTCCAGGTAGGCGTTGACACCGACGACCGTCTGTTCACCCGACTCGACGCGGGATTGGTGCAGGTATGCCGAGCGCCCGATCATCTCCTGGACGTATCC
This sequence comes from uncultured Acidimicrobiia bacterium, assembly GCA_964538725.1. Classification (GTDB taxonomy): domain Bacteria; phylum Actinomycetota; class Acidimicrobiia; order Spongiisociales; family JAOTWH01; genus CAZIEQ01. The sequence continues at coordinate 1,223 of CAZIEQ010000200.1, forward strand.
CGACTCCACCGCGCGATACATGCCGCCGCGGGCGTCGATGTCGGCGATGACCGATTCGATTGCATCCTCCATCTGATCCGTGAGGGTCTCGAGGTAGAACGATCCACCCAACGGGTCGATCACCTTGTCCAGATGCGCTTCCTCGCGGAGGATGTTCTGCGTGTGGGCGGCAATGCGGGCGGCCTCGTCGGTGGGTGTCGTCCACACCTCGTCGTAGGAGTCGGTGTGCAGCGACTGTGCACCGCCGAACACGCCGCCGAGAGCCTGCACGGCGACGCGGGTGATGTTGTTGAGCGGCTGGCTTCGGGTGAGGTCGACTCCCGAGGTCTGGGCGTGGAACTTGAACCGCAACGACCGCGGGTCGGCAGCGTGCAGCCGCCGGCGTGCCAGCCGGCTCCACACTCGGCGCCCCGCCCGGAATTTGGCTATCTCCTCGAACAGGCTGATCGAGGTGTCGAAGAAGAAAGTGAACCGCCCCAGGAAGGCGTCGGGATCCAAACCAGCGGCGATGAAGTCCGCGGCATACTGGAGAGCGGTCGACAGGGTCAATCCCATGGCCTCAGCAGGAGTGGCTCCGGCTTGCTGCATGTGCTGGCCGACCACCGACACCGGGTTCCAGTTGGGTACTTGCTGCAGACAGAACGCAACGTGGTCGACGAGCAGCCGCCGTGCACCCTCCAAAGCGATTCTGAAGAACATGTGGTTGGCGACGAAGTGGGAGATGTAATCGCTCTGGTTGGAAGTTCCGGTGATGCGGTTCCAAGGGATTCCGCGGCGTCGTGCCACACCGAGCAGGAATGCGAGCATCGTGAAAGGCGACGGGTCGTTCAGTGCAGTCGACACGCGGTCAAGTGCAATACCGCGAAAGCAACGGTCCATGTCGTCGATCGTGTTGACGACGGTTCCACAGGTACCCAGTAGCTCTGCGTCGACGGCATCGGCGTCGTAGCCGCGGTAGACCGAATTGCACGGGATGAGACTTGCTGCGGAGACTCCCGACGCCTGCAGGGCCGTGAGCCGCTCGTTGTACTCGGCGGGGGTTCCCAGCCCGATGAGCTGCCGCCGGGTCCACGGCCGCCCCCGGTACATCGTGGCGTAGATTCCGCGCGTCATCGGAGGCCGTCCGGGGTATCCAAGATCGGTTCCGTATCTCCCCGAGTCCCAATCTCGGGGGGTGTACAGGGGTCGAATCTCAATTCCGGAGCGGTTGAAGAACGGTGTCGGCGGCGACATCTCGTCGTATGCCGCCTGCCACGCCTCGCGGTCGCGATCCTCGGCGCTGCTCACCGTTCCTCGCCTGCCTCACTCACCTGGCCGTCGGAATCGCGGGCGCACAGGTTGCGCACCGCATCGACGATCTCCTCCCTGGTGGCGCCCGGGTGAAAGACACGGCTCACACCGGCCTCGGTGAGTTGGGGAATCTCTTGGGGAGGGACGATCCCGCCGACTACCACCGGCAGGTGTTCCAGTCCGGCTGCTCGCAGCCCGTCCATCAGTTTGGGGACGATGAGGTGATCTGTTGCCAGGGAGCTGATACCGATCAGATCCACGTCTTCTTGAGCTGCGATGGTGACGATGGCTGGGATCGGCTGCCATGGGCCGGTGTAGATCACCTCCATCCCCGCATCGCGCAGGAAAGCTGCCACGAGGCGGCTTCCCCTGTCATGCCCGTCGAATCCGATCTTGGTGATGAGGACTCGGGTCGGTCGTTGGACGGTATGCCGGCTGGGCCTCATCTGTGGATGGTGCCATATCGTTGTGGTCGCTTGCAGCCGGAAGGCCGGCACGCCCCTGCACGGGGTGCTTCGCTGTGTCGAGCCGCATTGAGCGGGTTTGTGTGCTATCCGTGGCAGCATGCACCGCGGAATCCCAACTGCGGCCCGGCAGAGGATCATCGCGACGGCGGTTGCCATCGTCGGCGCCGCCGCTGCAGTCGGCGTGTTCGGCGTTCGGGGCGGTACTCGGCGCGTGGAGTCACCGGAGACTCCCTGGGTTTCGCGGCGTCGTCCCCACCGCCACCGCAGGTCGGTACGACCGTGGCTGCAACGACACTTCCGTCTTCGACAGTCGACGTGACACGTTTGGACTTGCCCGATGTCGTCGGAGGGCGGACGCTCGTGGCGCTCACAGGCCAACGGCTGTTCACCCTGCATGTTGGGCGTATTGGTGACGGGGCGCCCACGTCGCGGACCGTCGACGGCACCTGGGTGCGAGCAGTCGGTTTCGACTTGGGTGGCGCCCTGTTCGGTTTGCTGAGCAGCCGTCCGGGCGATGACGCGGCGCTGATCGTGGGTCCGGTCGAGTCGCAGTATCTGCTGGCCGACAGAGTGGGCTCGGCGGCGTGGAGCCGCGACGAGGCGGGACGAATAGCCTGGGTTCGGCTGGGATCCGACGGCCATGACCTGATGGTGGGCCGGGTGCGGACGTCGGCCACTCTTTCGGACGTTCGCAGGATCGTCGGGCTGTCCGATGATGTGACGCTCGTCGGATGGAGCAGTCGGGGTTTCCTGTTGTGGCGTCCCGACGAGGGGTCCAGAGGGCCGGTCGCGTCTTGGCTGGACTCGGCGGGGAGGCGTCTGGGGAAGGTTGCCGCTCAGCGAGCCTGGATGGACACAGCCGAGAGCGCCCTCGTTGCCGTTGGGGATCCGGCGACGAGGTTCATACATGCCAGGGCCCCATTCACCGCCTGGGAGGTCGTAACCGGTGCGCCGGCTGGAGCAGTCGCCGAGTACGACTTCGCCGCGATCAGTCACCTCGAGCCGCTCCGGTACGCGTTCATCGTTCCCGAGAGCTCCTCGGCCTACCGCCTGGTCATCACTGCGCCCGAAACCGACACCCCTACCGAAGTTGGCATCCCGTACAGGGTTTGGGATGTGATGTGGAGCCGAGACGACGGACTCGTCGTCATGCCCGGTACCGATGACGCCGGCAGCCACTTCGGCGTCATCTACGACGTCGCTTCGGGAGCCCTCTCCACCATCGAATTCGACGACTGGCTGCAATACGTCGAGATCATTTGACGCCTTCACCACGACCGCCCCGCTGGTCGGGCACCGGTGCCGGTATCGAGGCGATGGTCTGCAACATCAGCGCACACAGTGCACCGTCGACCTCGGCGCGCGCCGACGTCGCCACCAGGCGGTTTCCCGCTCTCTCCACCCTGCCGCGACATACGAGATGAGCGCCTCGTGCCGGAGCCAGGAAGCTGATCTTGTATTCGGTGGTGAGCACCTCACGATCGGGTGCCACCACCGTCATTGCGGCATAGCCTGCTGCCGAGTCACACAAGGCGCCCACGACGGCACCGTGGAAGTAGCCGTGCTGCTGGCTGAGAGCATCCCGGTAGGGGACGGCCAACGTCACCTTCCCTTCTTCGACGGCCACGATCTCCGCCCCTAGTTCGCGCATGAAACCCTGACGGGCGAAGCTGGCCGCGACCCTCTCCCGAAAACCAGACATCGCAGCAAGCTATCAGGCGAAGGTCGGGGAGGTGCCGGCTGCTGCCCAGCCGACGGGCAATAGCATGCCGCCCGATGCGCCGTCTCGTTCCCCTCCTCGCTCTGGTTGTGGCCGTCGCCGCATGCAGCGGTGACGAGGACCCTGAGGAGCTCCCGCCGCGGTCGTCTGCCCCGATCGGACCCGGAACGACCGCCACACCGCCGATTGGGGCCTCGTCCGCCACCACCACGACGATGCCCG
>CAZIEQ010000201.1:0-4910 GCA_964538725.1 uncultured Acidimicrobiia bacterium
CGAACCCCACACACCGCGCTCGCTATCTCCGTCGAGGGGCCCGGTACCGGTGACGGCTCCAAACTCTTCTGTGGAGGAGAGACCGACATATCAGACGCCTCTCGGGCCATCAAGGACGCCGAAGCGGCGGCCTGTGCCGACAATGGCATCGACTACATCGAGCTCCTCATCGCCATCGACGGACTATCGGTGCTCACTTCTGTCGACAACTCTGCGGTGACCTGTCTGACGTTCGAGGACCTGTACGCCCTGCTGGGGCCGGAATCGCTCGGGTTCGACAAATGGTCGGACGCAGATGCGCTGGCAGCCGAACTCGGAGGGGCCAACCACGCCCCCTACCCCGATGCGCCGCTGGTGATCACTGCACCCGGAGAAGAGTCGGGCACATACGACACGTTCATCGAGCTCGCCCTCGAAGACCGGGCTGAGAAACGGGCTCAGGACCCGGCCACCCGCCCCGACTACCAGGCGTCGGCCAACGACAACGTGATCATCGAAGGGATCGCCGGATCCGACACTTCGCTGGGATGGGTCGGCTATGCGTTCTTCCTCGCCAACCAGGACGCCGTCAAAGCCGTCGAGATCGACGGCGGAGGCGGATGTGTTGCGCCGACGGCGGCCACGATCGCCGACGGCTCCTACCCGCTGGCACGGCCGCTGTATATCTACATCAACCGGCGAAAAGCGCAGGAAAAACCCGAAGTCACCGGGTTCGTCGACTTCTACCTGTCCGAAGACGGTCTCCGGTCGATCGACGAAGTTGGTTATGTGCGCCTCGCCGACTATCAACCGACCCGCGGCATTTGGGAAGGCCGATGATGCACAGCTGTAGTACCAATCCGGACCTGGGCGGTTTTGCAGCTCCGGAGCGGCCTCTTTCTCCGCAGCCGGGAGAAGCCGGTTTCGGGTGGTGACGACGCTCACCGTCGACCTGAGCGGGGACAGGCGCCGCAAGGCCCGGGAGCGCCGGGTGCGGGCGATCGTTGCCGCCGCCGCCGGCATCTCGGTCCTGATCAGCATCCTCATCGTGGGGTCGCTCATCGGCGAGGCGTGGAGTTTCATCGCCGGCGTCGACCTGGGCTCGCTGTGGGACATCGGCTGGTTCCCCCGCCGCGGGCTGTTCGACTTGAAGACGGTCATCGGCGGTACCCTCGTCATCGCCCTGGTCGCAGGCCTGGTAGCCACCCCGCTCGGGCTCGGCTCCGCCGTCTACCTCGCCGAATACGCGTCTCCTCGCTGGCGCCGCATCCTCAAGCCGATCCTGGAAGTGCTGGCCGGGATACCCAGCGTCGTGCTGGGTTTCTTCGCCCTCACCTGGATCAGCCCCAACCTGGTGCAGCGGTTCACCGATGCCGGTGTGTTCAGCATGGCGGCTGCCGGGATCGGAGTCGGCATCCTGGTGACCCCTCTGGTGGCGTCGGTGTCCGACGACGCCATGCGGGCCGTCCCGACCAGCCTGCGGGAGGCGTCGTATGCCCTCGGCGCCAAGAAGGCGACCACCGTACGCCGGGTGGTGGTGCCGGCCGCGGTTTCCGGCATCGCCGCCTCGCTGATCCTGGGAATCTCCAGAGCCATCGGCGAGACCATGGTCGTGTTCATGGCCGCAGGAGCGGTCGGCGGTTCGCTTTTCGAGCTCGACCCGCTCCAGCCGGGCCAGACGATGACCGCAGCCATGGCTGCGCTGGCGACCGGCACCGACCAGGTAGCCGGCGAAGGCAGCGCATTCCAAAGCCTGTTCTTCGTCGGCCTGGTGCTGTTCCTGATGACGCTGACGCTCAACGTGATCAGCGAACGGTACGTACGGCGCGTCAAGGAGAAGTACTAGATGGCGGGCCGTCAAACCGACGTCAGCACCGCCGAGGTGGTGCGGCAGGCACTGCGGGGGCAGCGCGTCAGCCCCGGCGGCCTCCTCTTCGAAGGCACCGCCCTGCTCACCCTGCTCATGGCGCTCGGCATCCTCGTCGTTCTGCTGAGCGACATCATCAGCGGCGCGTGGAGCGTATTCTCCGACCGGGGCCTCGACTTCGTCACCAGCCCCATCTCGCTGAATCCGGAAACTGCCGGGGTATCGACCGCCATCCTGGGATCGGTTGCCATCACCGTCATTGTGACGCTCATCTCATTCCCGGTAGGGATCGGAGCCGCCGTCTACCTGGAAGAATACGCTCCGGACAACCGGCTGACACGGCTCATCAACACCAACATCCGCAACCTGGCCGGGGTGCCGTCGATCGTGTACGGCCTGTTGGGACTGGCGATCTTCGTGCGCCTGGTCGGATCGATCGGGTTCCTCAGCGGGCCGGACACAGTCGGTGGCAAGAACGTCATCGCCGCCGGCCTGACCCTCGCCGTGCTCGTGCTGCCCATAGTCGTCATCACCGCCGCCGAAGCACTGCGGGCCGTTCCAGCCGGCATCCGCGAGGCCGGGTTCGGAGTCGGCGCCACCCAATGGGAGGTGATCCGCAGCCATGTCCTGCCGGCGGCACTTCCCGGCATACTCACCGGCACCGTCCTCACCCTGGCCCGGGCATTCGGCGAAACGGCCCCGCTGCTGCTCATCGGAGTCGCCACCGGGTTCTTCTCAACCGGCAACGCGGGGCTCTGGGACAGCATCACCGGCAAATACACGGCGCTGCCGGTCGTCGTCTTCTCCTGGTCCCGCCAGCCGGGGGAAGGCTTCCAGGATGCACTGGCACCGGCGGCCATCCTGGTGCTGCTGGTGGTGCTGCTCACCTCCAACGCCACCGCCATCTTCCTGCGCAACCGCTACGAACGCAGGTGGTAAGAATGAGCCGACCCGAACTGAAGATCGAAGCAGCCTTGAACAACCCGTCCAGCACCGCCTCCGGGCATGACGACACGTACGCCGTCGACCTGCCGGTGATTCTCGACGTGCGCGGCCTCAACGTCTTCTACGGCGACTTCCACGCGGTGCGCGACGTGACGCTGGGGATCCGCCGCAACGAGATCACCGCCCTCATCGGACCTTCAGGCTGCGGCAAGACGACCGTGCTGCGCTGCTTCAACCGTATGAACGACCTGATCGAGACGGCCCGAGTCGAGGGCACCGTCGCCTACCACGGCGTCGACCTGTACGGCCCCCAGGTCGACCCGGTCGAGGTGCGGCGCCGGGTGGGGATGGTTTTCCAAAAGCCGAACCCGTTCCCCAAATCCGTATATGAGAACGTCGCCTTCGGACCTCGAATCGCAGGTTTCGACGGTGACATGGACGGGCTCGTCGAAGAGTCGCTGCGCCGGGCCGCACTGTGGGAAGAGGTTCAAGGCAAGCTCAAAGACTCGGCGTATGCCCTTTCCGGAGGGCAGCAGCAGCGGCTGTGCATCGCCCGCGCCATCGCCACCAGCCCCGACGTGGTCCTCATGGACGAGCCCGCGTCGGCACTCGACCCGGTGGCGACGCTGCGAATCGAGGAGCTGATGTTCTCCCTCAAAGAGGAGTACACGATCGTCATCGTCACCCACAACATGCAGCAGGCGGCCCGCGTCAGCGACCGTACCGCCTTCCTCAACGTCCGGGTCGACGAGACCGGTCAGCGCACCGGCGAACTGGTCGAGTTCGGCGAGACGAACCAGATCTTCACCCGCCCCGTGCAGCAGGAGACCGAGGACTACGTCACCGGACGGTTCGGGTGAACCGGCCCGCCGCGCACCGTCTCCGGACCCCGGCGGCCGGACCCGGTTACATTGCAGCCGGGCATGCCCGATGACAGGCACAGCCACGCGATGAGCCCCCAACGACACTTCCACGAAGAGCTCTCCAATCTGGAGCGGGACGTGCTGGCTATGGGCGACACCGCCGAACGCCAGGTGGAAAAGGCCGTCCGCGCCCTGATGGAACACGACCTCACCCTGAGTCTGGATGTGATCGCCGGTGACGACGAGATCGACCGCCTCTACCTCCAGGTCGACCGGAACTGGCTGGAGCTGCTGGCGCTACAGGCACCCGTCGCCATCGACCTTCGCCTCATGGCGGCCCTTTCGCATCTCAACACGACGCTGGAACGGATGGGAGACCAGGCGGTCAACATCGCCAAGATCACGAAAGTCACAGCCGATCTGCCTACCGACGCCACGATCCTGCGCAACCTCCAGGAGATGGGGGACATCGTACGGCCGATGATCCGCACCGCCCTCCATGCCTTTGCCAGCCGCAACCTCGAGGAAGCGCTGCGGCTGCCGGAGATGGACGACCGCGCCGACCGGCTCAACCGGGAGATGTACCGGGCGGTGGTGGCCTGCGCCGACGACCAGGACCTCCTCGAATGGGCCACCCGGATGATGGTGGTGTCGCGGGCTTTGGAACGCGTCGGCGATCAGAGCGTCGACATCGGAGAACAGGTGGCCTTCCTCCTCACCGGCGACTTCCGGGAGTTCACCTGATGGCCACCGGCGGCGCATCCGGTTCCGCCACCCGCATCCTCATCATCGAAGACGAACCGGCCCTCGCCGACGCGGTGGCATACAACCTGCGCCAGGAGGGCTACACCATCGCGGTGTCACGCCGCGGCCAGACCGGCCTGGCTGCATTCCGCGCCAACCAGCCCCACCTGGTGCTGCTGGACATCATGCTGCCCGACATGTCCGGCTTGGACGTCTGCCAGCTCATCCGGCGCGAATCACACGTGCCGGTCATCATGCTCACCGCCCGCGACGGCGAAGCAGACACCGTGGCCGGCCTCGAAGTCGGGGCCGACGACTACGTGACCAAACCGTTCTCCACCCGCGAACTGGTGTCCCGGGTGCGGGCCCAGCTGCGGCGGGCGGGGATGAGCGCGGGGCCGGAGCCGGGCGGCGACGTCGTCGCCGGCGGCGACCGTGTGCTCGACGCGGCCCGGCACGAGGGCAGAGTGCGGGGCGAGAGCGTCGACCTGCGCCCCCCAGAGATGGCGAGG
>CAZIEQ010000202.1:0-4873 GCA_964538725.1 uncultured Acidimicrobiia bacterium
GGCGCGCGCAGGAGGCGCCGCGCGGGATCCGCCCCCCAGGCCTGTCTTTCCCGCCGTGCCGGCCCCCATGAGGCCACGCAGAGTAGCGGGGTTACGGCGGGGCGGCGTCAGGTGCGGCTCCGCCCGTTTGTGACCCTGTGCAGAATCACGGGCGCCCACCGGCCCAGCAACACTGCCAGCCGCCAACCGAGGAGGAGCAGCAATGACACCCCGATGGTGACGAATGCGGCCTGAATCCACAGCGGGAAGTTGAGCCATGTCTCGCGGATGCCGTCCCACCATGGAGCATCGGGCCCACCGTTGTCGAGCACGGTCGGGTCGACGACTCCGCCCGGGCTGGTCGACGTTGTCGTCGAGGAGGCCAAGGCGGCCGCGCTCGTCGTAGTCGTCTCCGGCAGGGTGGTGGGCATCGGCACAAGTGTCGGTGGGGTCAGGTTGGTTCCCGGTGGGCTTGGTTCGGTGGTGGTGGTCGTCGGCGGCGGTTGAGTTCCGCCGCCTCCACCTCCGCCCCCGCCTCCGCCTCCGCCGTGGGCCCGGGTGGTGGTTGTCGAGCCCGGCGGCGGTGTCGTCGTCGAGCCCGGCGGCTGGGTCGTCGTCGTAGGCGGCTGGGTGGTGGGCGGCTGGGTGGTGGTGGGGATCGTCGTTGGGGGCAGTGTCGTGTCGGCGGCGGCGGACGCGTCCGTGGTCCCGACCCACCACCACGCGGCGCCGAGGAACAGTGCCCAGGTTGCCAACAGGATCATCACGGTGCCCCGGCGCTGCCAGCGCCGGTCAGTCATGCTGCCCATGATGACGTCCCCTCGGTAACTGTGATCCCGGTCCCGTCGAATGGCGGCCCTGCGACCACTGTCCGTAGCGACAACGATAAGCCGCCGGCGGGTGAAACGCCACCGCGCCCATGATCAGCCACATCCTTCGGGCACTCGAATGTAGACGTCGGCGGCTACTCCGGCGACGTCGGTGCTGGTGCCGTCCGCGAACCGGATCCGTACGTCGACTTCGGCTTCTTCGCCCAAGCCGAATCGTACGGTGGTGGGTCGCCCGGCGCCGTACGAAGAGGTGGCCGTCATCTGCGCAGCACCCAGCAGGCCGCCAGGGGACCCGATCAGCCCCGCCTCGTAGACCTCGACTGTCGCTCCCAATGCCGTGCCGCCTGCGGATGCCACGTCGACCGCCAGCCAGTGCCCACCGGCGGTGACGTTACGCAGCAGCGGCGATGCCAGTGCCGGCTCCCATTCGATGAGCATCAGATCGGTCCGTCCGTCATGATCGACGTCGGTCGCCGCGCCGGTCACCCAGTATTGGGAGCTGCCCAACCCGGTGGGAGCCTCGAAGCGGGGAATGCCGTCGACCACGCCGGTGTGGTGAAACACGGCGGGCTGCGTCCCGTCACCGACGGCGGCAGTGGTGATGATGTCGGGCCAGCCGTCATTGTCCAGGTCGACGATGTCGACGCCGGGCGATTTGGTCGGCAGGGGTACCAGGCCGGCTTCCTCGGTGATGTCTTCGAATGCCGGCAGCCCGTCATCGCCCGTTCCTCTGTTGAGGTAGAGCCGCACCGGCTGCGGGGCGCCTCCTTCGAACGCGCTGTTGAAGTGCTGTCCGATGATCAGTTCGGGGAGGCCGTCGCGTGTCAGATCGGCGGCGGTGACGCCTGCCGGATCGTCCTCGGGGCCGGGGAGATCCCATGCGAACAGCGCCGAGTCCGCCTCGACGAACCGCCCGGCACCGTCGTCGATGAACAGCCTGTTGGAGCCTGCGACGAAGATGTCGGCGTTCCCGTCGCTGGTGAGATCGGTCACGTTCACGCCGAGGCCGGCAATGTCGGCGGGCAGGCCGGCGGCGGAGGTGGCGTCGCTGAAATGAAGGCCGCCGTCGTTGTGCAACAGCCTGCTGGAGCCGCCGCTCCACCGATCCTCGACGATGAAGAGGTCATACGCGGCGTCGCCGTCGTAGTCGAGTACACCTATGGAACGGCCGCCGAATTCGCTCAACAGCACACGCCCCGGCTGGAATGTGCCGTCGACGTTCTCCATCACGACCGTGTCGGTGGTCACCGGTGCCCGGGGACGGTGAGCGCGGGCCAGCACCAGGTCGACGTCGCCGTCCCCATCGAGGTCGGCGAAAGCGGCCCCGCTGGTGCGGGCCAATTCGCCGGGGAAGGAATCGTCGAGCCGAAAGCCGTCGGGACCACCGCGCAGAAGCCGGTCCGGAGACGGCCCGCCGGCACCCCGCAACGCATAGTCGGCAGCGGGGCGGTCGGCGAACGAGCCGACGAAGAGGTCATCCCAGCCGTCACCGTCCACATCGGCCCAAGCCATGGCATGAGCGTGCATGCCGAGCAACGGGTCCAGCACCCCCATCTCGGCGGTGACGTCTTCGAATTCGAGGTCGCCTGCCGCCGGTGTGACCGGAGCGGACCAGCACACCAGAGGGTTGGGTGGTTCGGTGGTCGTCGTGGAAACCAACGTCGTGGTGGAGACGGGTGCCACCGGTGGCGCGGTCGGGGATGTGGCCGCGTTGGTCGTTGCCACGGTCGGCGGCACCGCGGTGGTGGCAGAGGTTGCCGACCCGCTGCAGGCAGCGGTGAGGGCGGCCATCAGGACGATTACACGTTTCACGTCAGGTCCACCACTACAAGCACAACCTCTCCGAAACTGTCGGCACCGGCGGGCCCGGCATTGAAACCTATGTAGATCCGGTTGCGCGCAGGGTCGGCGACCACGTCGTAGGTACCACCGAGACGCAAGCCCAGTATTTCCTCGGCGAGGTCGTTGAGCCGCACGATCACGGTCTCATCCCCCGTGTCGGTGTCGACGGCCATGAGAGGCGTTCCCTGCTGCCACGCGGTGCCGTGAGCTCCGGGCACGTAGTAGATACGACGCTGCACCGGGTCTAAAGCCACCGACGCCACGTAATCGGATACCGGTGCGATGGTGCGGATCACACCGGACGGGTCGAGAGCGAAAAGCACGTCCGGATTGCGGGTCACCCCGTAGACGGTGCCTGCAGTGTCGGGAACAGTAGACGCCCGCAGCCACGTGCCGGGAAGGCGTGCAGGGAAGTCGCTCAGCGTTCCTGTGGCCGGGTCGTAAACCGCCAGCACTCCGTTACCCGCCGAGAAGTAGGCGCGCCCGGAGCCATCGACGAGGATGTTGCGGAACCCGACGTGGTCCACTGCGGAAACCACGTCGGTTGCTCCGCTTTCAGGGTCATAGGCGAAGAACACGCCCGCGTCGGGTTGGGAGAACGGATCGACCGCTTCCCCATAGATGAGGTGGGCATCTGGCGGCGCGGCAAGGGACGGGATGCCATGGTCGGCCACCGGCACTGTGACGGTTTCGATGCGGTTGTCGGCAGTGTTCCAGCGCAGCAGCAGGTCACCCGAGTAGTCGTCGGTGTATTCCAGGCCGCGCCGTGTTCCCCAGTAGGTCGCCAGGTAGACGTCGGAGCACTCTCCGCCGACGATGCGGGCATGGACCTTGCCGAAACCCCATTCGCCTTCGGTGCGGGCTGTGAGCGACAGCACGTCGCCCACCATCGACAAGGTTCCTGCCCCAGGGTCGTATGAGTACAGGTACGAGTTGCCGTCGGGGCCGCGATGGTCACCAATGGCAGAAACGAAGCGCCCGTCGGCCAGCACCCGTCCCTCACCCCACTGCGACCACGGCCTGCCCTCGTATTGGGGATGGGGATAGACGACCGCGTTGACCCGGGGTAGTCCATCTCCACCTGCCAGGAGCTCGACCACCGACGCCGTCGGGCCGCCCGGCGGAGGCGGAGGCCCAGACTCGCAGCCGGTGGCCACGGTCGTAGTAGCGCCAGCAGTGGTCGCGGTTGAACTTGGCGCAGGGACCGTTGCAGGCGTCGCTTCGGTTGTGGACGACCAAGGAGGCTGAGTGGTCACCGACGACGACGGTGGTTGTGACACCACCGTCGTGTTGAGCGCTGTCGGTGTCGGGCTCTGCGGTGTAGCCGGCGCGGCGTTGGAGGGGGCGCATGCCGCCAGCGTCAGGATCCAGACGGCGACGCTCCCCAAGTACCTGCCGCGTCCGCGACGGGCATGATGTTCGGCGTGTTGGGACACATCCCCCATCGGCACCCATTCCTCCTGGCGGCAATTGTGGCCGGTCTGGGGGCTATCGGATCTCAGGACGGGTTTCGATAGCCTTTGATACGGCATCTCGCCCACTCCTCGAGGCGCATGCCGCGCCTCATCTTCCTTGCGAAGAAGTAGACGCCGTCGCTCCGCTGCACGGGTATTCGTGACAGCCGGTAGAGGTTGGTGGATTGCGTCAGCGGCGGGCCCGCACCGAGGACGGCGGTGTCGTATCGGGCTGCGACCAGTTCCTCGGCGGGCGCCGCCCAATACCCCTTCGGGTATGCGAAATGGAGCGGCCTTACCCCGAGTTGCTCCTCGATGAGCTCGTCGCTTCTGCGCAACTCGTCGGCTATGGAGGCCGCGTCGATGCTGCGTAAGTCGGGGTGGCTGTGTGTGTGCGCCCCCACCGTCATCAGGCCCGATGCGTACATCTCGCGAGCCTGGTCCCATGTGAGGGGCTCGGCGCCGGGCGCCTGAGGGGACGCCTCTTGGATCGGGCCTGAGGTCAGATACAAGGTGAAGGGGAGGCCTCGCTGCTGCAACTGGGGATAGGCAGCCGAGAACATGTCGGCGTAACCGTCGTCGAATGTCAGCACGAACAAGGAACTCGACTCGGGTGATCCTCTGCGGGCGACAGCATCGTCCAGATCGACGATGGTGCCGTGGGCGGTGAGCCAGTCGAGGTGGCGGGAGGACATGGCGGTGGTCACTTCCATCTCCCGCCCCAGGCGAGCGCACGCCTCGTGGGAGATTGTGAGTCACGCTGCCGCC
>CAZIEQ010000203.1:0-4835 GCA_964538725.1 uncultured Acidimicrobiia bacterium
CGGGAGCGTGTTCAGGTCGGCAGCACACACCGCGTACAGTACGCCTTCGCAGCCGCATCCCCTATCGGACGATCGCGGTGGGTTTGCGCGCATCCCTGGCGGCGGCAGTGCCTGTGGACGCGGCCGGTCAATTCGTCGACATCGTCGACAACCCTCATGCAGAAGCCATCGTCGCCATCGCCGCCGCCGGCATCACCACCGGCTGCAATCCCCCCGCCAACGACCGATTCTGCCCGGCGGGTACCGTCACCCGCGGCCAGATGGCCGCCTTTCTGCGGCGGGCTCTCGACCTGCCGCCGGGCCCCGACGCATTCAGCGACGACGACGGAACCACCTTTGAGGCCGACATAGACGCCCTCGCCGCTGCCGGGATCGCCCACGGCTGTGACCCGCCCGCAGACACGAGCTACTGTCCCGGCGACGAGGTCACTCGCGCCCAGGTGGCATCGCTGCTGGCACATGCACTCGACCTGGCTCCGGGTCCCGACATCTTCACCGACGACGACGCCAGCGTCCACCAGGACGCCATCAACAGCCTGGCAGCCATCGGTGCCACCCGGGGCTGCAACCCTCCCGCCGACGACCACTTCTGCCCGGGAGCGTCGCTGCGACGAGACCAGATGGCAACCATGCTGGCCCGTGCCCTGTCGTATTCGGGCCACCTCCGGCTTGGCTGGGGTCATCTCAGCGGCCCCCAATCCGCAGACCTGGGCTCGGTGTTCGTCGCTGAATCAGCCTCGACCGCCGTCACCATCAGCAACGACTCGACGCTGCCGGTACATGTCGACTCGGTGAAGTTCACCGACGTCGGAAGTGAGTCTCCGTTCACCGTCGTCCCGTCAGCTTCCGGTGGCCTCGCCCCGGGAGAGACACGGGAGTTCACCATCACCTTCATTCCCGTCATGAGCGGGCCGGCGGCGGCGATCCTCACCATCGAACATTCGGGAACACCCACGCCGCTGCAGGTGGCGGTCGCCGCCGAAGGGGTGCCGACAGCCGACGTTGAGCTGTCCGTGGCCGCAGCGCCCAGCAACCCCGACCTGGGCACTGCCGCCAGCGTCACCCTCACCGTCAGCAACGGCGGGCCCAGCGCGGCCGGCGGCGTTGCCGTCTCCGACGCGCCACCCCCGCAGCTCACATTCGTTGGCGCCGACGGCGACTACGACCCTGCAACCGGGCTGTGGAACATCGGTTCTCTCGACACCGGCACCACCGCCACCCTCACCGTCGACTACACGGTCGCCGACACCGGACCCATAGACGTTGCGGCGAACGTGGCGGCGGATACCTACGACCCCTACCCGACGAACAACTCGGCCGCCGCCACCATCACGGTGCCATCCGCAGCCGACCTGGCTTTGACGCTGACCGCCGGCGACCCGGAGCCACTCGTCGGCGACCAGGTCGACTTCGTCGTCACGGTGAGCAACAGCGGGCCCGATCCCGTCGACGGTGCAACGGTGGTGACCTCCTTCGCCGCCGGGCTCGCCTACATCGGTGACAACGGCGGCATCGCATACGACCCCTCCACCGCGACATGGACCGTGGGCAACCTGGCGCCCGGAGGCGCCGCGTCGCTCACTGTGACCGAGCAAGTCACCACGCAGGGAAGCCTCGCCGCCACCGCCGACGCCTCCTCTCCGCTGTGGGATCCGACCACCGGCGACCAGGCAGCGGCCATCACGATCATTGCCGCAGCTGCCGGAACCGGAGCACAGCGGATCCATCTTGCCTGGGCTCAAGATCCGTCGTCGTCGTTGACGGTGGTGTGGCAGTCGGCGGCGGGGATACCGGCGGCTGTCAAGTACCGGCGTCAAGGCGACTCTGCATGGTCGACGGTGAGCGGTGTTTCGCAGAGCCTTCCGGCGAATCAGGAGCAGCATGAAGTGACGGTGACGGGCCTGGCGGCGGATAGCGGATACGAGTATCGGGTGGCTGCGGGTGTGTCGTCGTGGAGCACGTCGTTCACCACCCGCACCGCTCCGGCGGGTGCGGCCGATTTCACACTGGCTTTCGTCGCCGACACCGGTGTGGTGGGTGATCCGGACAATCTGACCACCGGTACCCAGAAGGTGATCGACGCCATCGGCCAGGCGCAGCCGCTGGCGGTGTTGGGAGGCGGCGACTACGCCTATTCGGACAAGGATCCCCGTTTCGCCAACAATGCGGCGGCTATCGACGCCTGGCTGGATCAGTACCAAGATGTCCTCGCCAACGCTCCGTTCATCCCCACCTTCGGGAACCATGAAATCGAGTTGGAGATGTCGTACGGCGACTGGACGGAACGTCTTCCCCGCCCCAGCGGATTCGGCGGGTCGGATTCCAAACAGAACTATTCGATGATCATCGGAGACGTCGGCATCCTGTCCATCCTCGCCGCCGACAGCCGCAACGGCCTGGCACAGTCCCAGCTCGACTGGATCCAAACCGAGATCGGCAACCTGTGGGCAGCCGGGGTGCGTTGGGTCATCCCCTACTTCCACGTCGCCCCCTTCGCCGACGGCGCCAGCCATCCATCCAACATGAACCTGCGCATCCAGCTGGGACCGATATTCGAAAACAGCGGCATCCACATCGTCCTCACCGCCCACGACCAGTCCTTCGAACGCACCTACCCACTGATCAACGCCGCCTCCAACCCGACCGCCACCTCCACCAGCCTCACCTGCTACACCCCCACCGACGGGGTCACCTGGGTCAAAGTCAGCCCCGGCGGCCGCATGTCGGACAAATCCGGCGACTTCTCCCGCTTGCAACACAACCCGCCGCTATGGCCCACAGCAGCCCGCGACGACAACAACCACCACTACACACTCCTCGACATATCCGCCACCGGAACCATCACCGCCACCACCTACTCCATACCCGGCGGAGCAGGCCCCACCCAACAACAAGACCAATTCACCTACAACCTCAACGGCTGCCCCTAACCCCAACACGCACACGATGCGCCAGCGGATGGACACCATTGAGGATGGCGGCGAACCGCGCCGCGCTGGTGTAGTCGTTGACCCGGAGTCGTGACATCCGCAGTGGCGGCCGTCGCAGGGACGCCAGCCTGTGGTCGAAGAGCAGGCCCGCGGCGTAGCCGAGGTCTGCAATCACCTGCTCTGCATGGGGGCTGTGATTGCCGTTGGGGTAGGCAAACAGGATCGGATCGGAACCGAACGACGCCATCCACTCATGCGCCGTCTCTATCTGGCGCCGCACTTCGGCGCGCCGGCATTGGTCGAGGCAGGGATGATCCCAGGTGTGGTTGCCGAGAGTCCCTCCTGTCGCCGTGTAGCGGCGCAGCATCTCCGTGGTGACCTGTCGCCGCCGCGGTGGGCCGCCGGGGGCACGCGCGGCGATGTCCGCTACGAGCCGTCGCCGCCGGTCGTCGGGAACCTTCTTCATATAGGCGACGATTCCTGCTGCGGTGCGCTCGGCGCCGCCGATGAATCTCGTCCCTCGCCCCACAGCCAGCTCCACGGTCTCCCACCAATACGGGTCGTCGGCGTCGACCATGCCCGGGCATACGAACATTGTCGAAGGCACCCCGAACTGCTGTAGCAACGGCAAGGCCATCTCCACCACCGATGGCACCGCATCGTCGAAGGTGATCCACAGGGCTCGCTTTGGCAAGCGGGCAGAGCCCTGCACCGCGGCCACCACCTGCGCCGCGCCGATGGGGTGGAAACGTGTCGCCACGTAGTGGAGCTGCCGCTCGAAGGAGTCGGCATCGTCGACACCGTGGTAGCCGAGAACGCGCAGCCGACCTGCGGTCAACGCCTCGGCAACCGCCCCGACGGGCCGGCTGCCGAGGACGGCGTCGACGCCCGCTTTCCAATCAGCCATCGGCCGAATGCCTCACCCTGGCGCGCAGACACCGGCGGGAAACATCGCGCGATGCTACCGACGGTACGCTGGCCACGAATGCTACGAAGCCTCCTCCACATCCATCCGACTGCCGCCGGAACCGCCCATCTGGTGGGGCAGGGGACCTAGCCGTGCCGCGACCTCCCGACTTCCTCATCATCGGCACCATGAAATCGGGGACCACATCGCTCTTCCGTTGGCTCGAGCAGCAACCGGACTTCGACATGCCCGGTGACAAGGAACCCAACTTCTTCTGCGACGACGACGTGTGGGGCCGAGGGTTGGAATGGTATGGGTCTCTGTTCCTCCACGCCGCAGACGACCATTTGACCGGCGAAGCCTCCGTTGCCTACACCGACCCTCGGCTAGCCGACCAGGCGGCACAGCGAATCGCAGCCACACTGCCTGCAGTGCCGCTCGTCTGCGTGCTGCGCAATCCCTTCGAGCGTCTCCGCTCCCACTACCGCCATGAGGTGCAGCGAGGCCGAGAGCGACGACCCTTCGAATCTGCGGTGGGTCCAAGCACACCCTATGTACGCCGCAGCATGTATCACACGTGCCTGGAGCCCTACCTGCGCCGCTTTCCCACGAGTCAGCTGCTCATCGTGCGATTCGAGGATCTGATGGCACCCGACCACCGGGGATGGGACGACCTGTTGCGCCACATCGGCGCCCCGCTCCGGCCCGCCCCCGGCGAGGCTCACAACGTAACCGCCGACAAGCCGCAGTATCGACGTCTCATGCTGCGTCTGTGGGAATCGGGACGGCTGGAGCGCCTGCGGAGAGTGCCGGCACCGCTGCGCCGAGCCGGCAAGCACCTCCTGACGCGACGGGGTGGTGGCTACACGCGGCGCCTCCGCGAGGCCGACGGCCCGCTCCCTGCGGCTGCGGCCCGGGGCGTCAGGGACGACGTCCCACAGCCGGGACAGACCACGTCGCGGATGCCCTCAGATACACTCTCGTGATCGCGTTTACCG
>CAZIEQ010000204.1:0-4812 GCA_964538725.1 uncultured Acidimicrobiia bacterium
GGGAGTGACCCCGCGCACTGCCCCCCGGCGTTTTGGGGCGGCGGTGCGGGAGACGCCCGGTGGTTACCTGCGGCGGCTCCGGGTGCAAGCAGCCAAAGACCTGCTCGCCGACCCTTCTTACACGGTCGCCGAGATCGCCCGTCTGGTGGGATTCATCGACCCGGGCGCCTTCGCAGCCACGTTTCGCCGCCACGCCGGTGCCAGCCCACAGTCGTATCGCAAAGCCCGCCGTCCCCGCTGAGGCGGCCACGGCGCCGCGCCTGCAGTTGTGGAACTGCGGGTTACGCTGACGGCGTGGAGGAAAACCGCATCGCCCTCTTCCTCGACTACGAGAACCTGGCCATAGGAGCGCGCGACGCCCTCGGCGGGATGACCTTCGAGTTCAAACCCATCGGTGACGCCCTCGCCGAGCGGGGGCGGGTGGTGGTGCGGCGCGCCTATGCCGACTGGTCCCACTTCGACGAGGACCGGCGCATGCTCACCCGCAACCACGTCGAGCTGATCGAAATCCCGCAGCGAATGGGCACTTCACGCAAGAACGCAGCCGACATCAAACTCGCCGTCGACGCCCTGGAGATGGCGTTCGAGCGGGGCTACCTGACCACCTTCGTGATTTGCACCGGCGACAGCGACTTCACGCCGCTGGTGCACAAGCTGCGGGAACTGAACAAGCGGGTCATCGGCGTCGGCGTCAAAGATTCGACCTCGGCGTTGCTGCCTCCGGCGTGCGACGAGTTCCTGTTCTACGACACCCTCGAAGGAGTCGACGTCCCCTCAGAGGGGCGCCGCACAACCAGATCCCGCCGCAAACCCGCCGACGAGGGTGCCGCCAAAGCCGAAAGCGCCGCCGCCGGCTCCGCCAAACAGGCGGACCAGCTCGCCATCCTCATCGCGCAGACGCTCGCCGGCATGCAGCGCAGCTCCGCCGGTGAGGTCCTCGCCTCGTCGCTGAAAGGCGCCCTGCTGCGCAAGGACCCCACCTTCAGCGAGGCAGACTACGGCTTCCGGGCATTCGGTGAGCTGCTGCGCCACCTCGCCGAACGTAACGTCGTTGAGCTGAGCAGGGGTCCGGCCAAGGGAGACCCTGAAGTCTCCCTGCCCCACAAGGGCGGTGGTGAGACTGAGGCGCTGGCACTGCTGCGCAGTGTCGTTGCCGACTTGGAGCGAGGTAAGAGCCCCCCGGTTCTTTCCGGTCTGAAATACCAGGTGCGCAAGGTGCGCCCCGAGTTCAGTGAGAAGAAGTACGGGTACCGGAGCTTCCTGCAGTTCTGCAAGGCTGCGGAAACGCAGGGATTGGTGAGTCTCAACTGGGATGCGGACACCGAAGACTATGTAGTCGCCGCCGCCTCGCCCGGCGGCTGAGGCAGGGATCTACGATGGCGCCCAATGGCGGAGAATCTCCAGTTCCTATACCGGTTCGCACCGGGTGACCGGCCCGAGCTGCTCACCGACCCTGAGGCATGGACGGCTGAGGACGAGCGAATTGCCGGTGTTCACTATGAGTATCTGCGGCGGGCGACCGTAGATGGTGTCGTGCTCCTGGCGGGGCGGAGCCTCGACCGGCAAGGGCCGGCGGTGGTGGTCTTCGAAGCCGAGTCCGCAGAGGCGGCGCGCGGTTTCATGCGCGACGACCCCTTCCTCAAGTACGGCCTGTTCACCGCTGAGCTGCATCCTTTCCGCGCTTCGCTGCTGCGGGGCCAAGTCCCCCCGGGCTCCTAGGAGTCAGGGATAGCGGTGGACGGGCACAACCGGGACGCCATTCACCCGAGACGGTGTCGGTTCTGACGGCCGGCCTTGCCACAGGCACGGCGTAGGCTGCGGGGCGGTGTCGGAATACAGTGCTCGAAGCTCTGGTTGCCTGATCCGGCCCGGAAAGGGGAGCTGCCGTGGTTCGCTCGTTCGCCCTCACCTACGACTATCTGTGCCCGTTCGCCTGCGTGGCCAATGATGTGGTCGTGGAGGCATTGCAGACGGGGGCGGAGTGGGACGTGCGCTTCATGCCGTTCTCCCTCGCTCAGTCGCACGTCGAGGAGGGCGAGCCGGCGGTGTGGAACCGCCCCGCCGGAGCGGAGGGAATCCGCGGCGTGACCGCCCATCAATGGGCGCTGGCGGTCAGGCAGGCGGAACCGGAGCGATTCCTCGACTTCCACCTCGCCCTGTTCGACACTCGGCACCGGCTGGGACGCGACGTCGACGACGGCACCGTGCTGGCCGAAGTGGCCTCGTCGGTGGGTGTGGACCCGGCGGCGGTGGCGGGCACGGTCGCCTCCGGCGATCCGATGGCCATGTTGTCCGAAGAGCACACCGAGGCGGTGAAGCGCTGGTCGGTGTTCGGGGTGCCAACCTTCATCGCCGGCGAAGCGGCCGTATTCGTGCGTCTCATGAAGCGGAGCCGCGCCGATGTGGAACGCGTCCTCGACATGCTGGATTGGTCCAACCTCAACGAGTTCAAACGGACGTCGATTCCCCGCTGAACGACCGACGGCCTGTTGCGGCACCTCTCATCCCAAGGTCTCCGAGGCACCGAAACCTCTCGTGCTTCAACTCGGCGAGTGTTTTCAGCGGCGGTGGCACGGTCCGATCCTCACGCAAGTACCCTCAGCGGGACAGCAGCCCAGAAGAAACGGAGGAGTCAAGCCATGGGTTTCCTGGATAAGTTCAAGAAGAAGGCGAAGGACCTGGCCGAGGACCATGGAGACAAGGTCGAGGAAGGCATCGACAAGGCGGCAGACTTCGCCGACGACAAGACCGGCGGCAAGTATTCGGACAAGATCGATACGGGAGCGGAGAAAGCGAAGGACTTCGTCGAAGGACTGGGCGACGACGAGGACTGAACGCATCTAGTCGCAAGGGTGCGCCGGATGCCAGCCGGCGCACCCTTCGCGTGAGAGGGCCACGACTGACGGTGGCTTTCATGGTCCGACCGACCGTCGGCTCGGCGAAAGCGTATGTTTGCCGTGCAGGCAGCGACCGGCCGCAGATCACGGCCGAGGAGGAGGGAACACATGTCCGAACATCCAAACGTAGAGCTACTCAAGAGCGGTTTTGCCGCCTTTGCCAGCGGCGACATGGCGACCCTCGGCGAGCTGTTCGCCGACGACGCGGTGTGGCATGGCGGCGGCCGTCACCGCTTCAGCGGCGACTTCGAGGGCAAGGCGGCCATCTTCGGCATGTTCGCGGAGCTGGTGTCGTACGAGGACTCTTTCCAACAGGACATCCACGCCGCCTTTGCCGACGACGAGCACGGGGTTGCGCTGGTCAAGGTAAGCGCCCGCCGCGGCGACAAAGCCTTGGACGGAAACAACGTCTTCGTGTTCCACGTCGCCGACTCCCGGGTGACCGAAGTTTGGGTCACTGCGGTCGACCCCTACGCCGGCGACGAATACTGGGCGTAGCCCGTCGAACAACTGAGCCGGTTCAGCCGGTGCTGAGGGTGAAGGGCGACGATCTGCCCTCGGCCCACAGCTGGATGTCCTCGTCGACGATCTGGACCACCGCGTAGAAAGTTCCGGCTGTGTCGAAGGCGCCTGCGGGCACGAACAGCTCCAAGTCGTCGTAGCGAGTGTCGAAGAAGCCGGGTGTCACCGTGCGTTGCACGGTGAGTTGCCCACTCTGGGTGGCATAGGTCGCCGACCGGCTCGCCGCTGGGGAGCCGTTCTCCTGGTATACGAAGACGTTGACGCCGAGCGGGAGGTCGTGGAACCCGGTTGCGGTGAATGTCACCAGGAAGCTGATGCCGGCCACGTTGTCGACGGTGGCTGATTGCCAGCCCAGGGATTGCACTTCGATGAAAGGCCCTTCCGGCTCGTAGTAGGTACCGCAACCTTCGGGACCGGTGTCCACACCGGCCTGGTAGTGGTCGAGGCGAAACCCGCCGGGGCCGTGGGAGTTCTCAGCCTCCCATGGCAGGTCATCACCGAACTCGTCGAAGAGCATGCGGCGCAACCCTTCCACGTCGGATGCGGATGGCCGGAAAGCGGCGTCGTTACCGGCTATGAGATAACCGATGTAGGCACCGGACAGGCAGTCGGCGTGTGCCTCATAGTCACGGTCGTTGCCGCCGCCCAGGGTGATTGCGTGCCGGTGTTGGATGGCGTGGCCCCATTCGTGTGCCAGCACCCACGCCAGCGACAGCGGCCCGTACTGTCCGAACCGGCGCCCATAGGCCTGGTGATCGACCGCGATGGCATCATCAGCCCCGCAGTAGAAGGCCGTCCCCGCCGATGCCAGGTTCCCTCCACAGGTCGTCTCCCCCGGTATGTAGGAGACATATCCCCCTGCGAGCGGCGTGAAGGGCACCACCACTGCGGGTGTTATGTCGTCCATGCGCGTCGACCAGAATTCCTCCAGGCCCCTCGTGAAGAGCCTGTAGGCGTCCTCATAACCGAGGCCGGCTTCCGGTGCAGGTGGGGGCGCAGGCGGCTCGCCGGGTGGGGGTGCGGGCGGCTCGCCGGGTGGGGGTGCAGGCTCGTTGCCATACCGGGTGGCACACGACCCACCCGGCTCGTTGCGCAATCCGCAGCTCGCCCCGAATTCACCGTAGACCGTGCCTTCGTCTCCGGCCAATGCCAGCTCGTCACACGACGCCCAGCCTCCCGCCTCGCAGGCGTCCCACAGCGAATCGAGGAAAGGATCGTCGCCGGGCTGGAAGGGCCGTGACGGGCCGGGATCAGGAGCCGGCGGCGGCGAGCTGCCGGTGGAGGACTCGCATGCAGCGGCGAGCACGGCAAAGGCCGCGGCCGCGCTGACCAGGAGACGCGCCCGGGCCCTCCTCGGCGTGTGCTCTCGGTGTACTGCACGCGACGCCGCTGT
>CAZIEQ010000205.1:0-4807 GCA_964538725.1 uncultured Acidimicrobiia bacterium
CATTTGGCTGTGTCAGCTGTGGCCGATGTGCTCGTCCCTGAGCCGGTGGCAGAGGCCGCCTCCCGCGAACTGGCCGCCCTGCGGCGGCGCGCCCCGAGAGCGCGTTCCTTCATCTTGACCTCCCCGTGGCACGTGCCGTTGCGATGGTTCGCCATGGCGTCGCCCGCGGAGCGTGACGATTATGAAGACGTTGAGGGGTATCCCAGCGTGCGCTACCGCACGTCGATGGAGACGGCGAGGGAACGGATGAGGCGCACCGCCGACGTGATCCGTGGAGCCGACTTCGCCCCGCCGATCGTCGAGGCCGTCGAGTCGTTGGTGGGATGGTTGGAGGAGTTCAACGACAACGCGATGGTCGAGCTCGACTACGGCACCGTTGCTCGCCTTTTCGACCCCGCCTATCTCGCCGGTGACGACTCGGTGGAGCATGTGAACGCGAGTCTGCAGGCGTTGGCCCGGAGCGATTTCGACGCCGCCGAATCCCACTACATGATCGTGGCCGGCCGGTGGGCGCTTGCCCAGGCGCTCATGATCAGCTCCTGAAACGGCCCGGCAACCTCTGCACCGTCGGTGTTGATACGACCACTTTGGGTGTACGCTGATCCCGGTGCGACGTGCACTGGTGCTGACGATGGCCTGGATGGTGCTGATCCCGGGCGCGGCGGCATCACCGATTCTCGTCGAACGCTTCCAAGATCCCCGATGGCATGAATCGTGGGTGGACTGGAGGTCGGCCGACGAGTTGAACGCTTCGATCCAGCCCGGCGGGTTTCGCTCGTCGGGGCTTACGGTGGCCGTGCCGCCAGGATGGCGGCGGGGAAGCGGACCTCACTTCAGGTTCACCGAACCACCTGAGGAGTTGTGGTTTCGCTACCACCTGTTCCTCGACGACTGGCGACCCATCGACAGCGGCAAGCTTCCCGGCCCCGCCGGCATCTATGGCTCCACCGGACTGGGCTGTCGGCCGTCCACCGTGGACGACCCAGGATGGTCGGCGCGGATGCTGTTCTCCGCAGCCGGAGAGGACGGTGCCGGGCCCGACCAGGTGCGCATCGGCTTCTACACCTACCACCTCGGCCAGCAGGGGAACTGTGGTGAGTTCATGTACTGGGACCCCGGCGTGCTCGACCAGCAGCGCTGGTACTGCATCCAAGGGCATATACGGCTCAACGAGCCGGGTGCCAGTGACGGCCTCCTCGAAGGCCGGTTAGACGGGGTTCCCGCCCTGCGCCGGGAGCGCCTCGCATTCCGCCGTGACGGTGAGGGGTCGGTGTCGATCCGCAGCTTCTTCCTGAATGTCTACTTCGGCGGCTCGTCGGTTCGAAACGATCGCGAGCTGCGGCTCAGAATCGATCAGCTGGTCGTGGACGATGAGGGTCCGGTTCCCTGCCTGACCCGCTTCACCGACGACGATCAGAGCCTCCACCAATCCGACATCGAATACCTGTTCCACGAGGGAATCGTCTTCGGGTGCGCCCAGAACCTGTTTTGCCCGGCGCGGAAGTTGACGCGAGGCGAGATGTTCGCAATGCTCGACCGCGCACTCGATCCGCCGCCGGCAACGCAGGACTTCTTCGGCGATGACAGCGGGATGTGGTATGAGGCAGCCGCCAACAGGCTGGCGGCTGCCGGCATTCTTGCCGGATGTGACACAGGACGCGCCTGCGGCGAGGCACCTGTGCTGCGGGGCCAATTCGCAGCTCTACTGCACCGCATGTACCGGTTCGCTCCACCAGAGGCAGATTTCTTCAGGGACGACGACCGGGCCATATACGAGGAGGCGATCGACGCTTTGGCCTCCGCCCATATCACCAACGGATGTGGTCCCGGCCTGTTCTGCCCCTACGGCACCATCACCAGAGCCCAAGCGGCGACGCTGCTGGCACGCTCGTTGCGTTGGGCTCAGCAAGGCAGCACCAGCGGATGATCCAGCTCGGGATGGGGTATGACCGTCATCGGATGGCCGTAGACCGCTGACAAGCGGGGCGCCGTCAGCACTCGAGCTGGGGCGCCTTCGGCTACCACAGACCCGCGGTCGAGCACCGCCACATCGTCGGCGTAGCGGGAGGCGAGATTCAGATCGTGCAGCACCGCGAGCACCGACCCACCGGTGGCGGCACGCCGGCGAAGCACCGCCATCACACGGTGCTGATGGGTCACGTCCAGCGCTGCGGTGGGCTCGTCGAGAAGTACCAGCGGGGTGTCCTGGCACAACATGCGGGCAAACGCGACACGGCGCTGCTCCCCTGCCGACAGCGTTGTCGAGATCCTGTCGGCGAGACCTGCCACGTCTGCCGACTCCATGGCGGCCGCCATCTGAGCGTTGTCTTCGGAGGGTGAACCTGCGTGCGGGTGGCGCCCCATGCGCACCACCTCACGCACGGTGAAGGGAAAGCTCAGTGTGGTGGCGTGGGGGAGTACGGCCCGCATCAAGGCCAGATTGGCCGAGCGGTACGTGTTGATGTCGGCCCCGTCGAGGTGGACCGTCCCTGCGGTGGGTACGAGGTCGCCCGACGCGATTCGCAGCAACGTCGTCTTGCCGGCCCCATTGGGCCCAACCACCGCGGTGATATGTCCCGGCCGAACCTGCAGATCCACACCGCGCAGCAGGCTCTTGGCGCCGATGTCGAAGCCGATGTCGCTGAGAGTCAGCATCACCAGCTCCCGTATGTGCTGCGGGTGCGGCGCAGCAGCCACAGGAACACGGGCCCTCCGACCAGGGCGGTGACCAGTCCGAGCGGGATCTCGACCGGCTCTGCAGTCACCCGGGCAAGCAGATCGGCACCGGACATGAAAACGGCTCCCAGGATCGCCGCGGCGGCGAATAGACGGCGGTGGCCTGGCCCGAGGACGGATCGGGCAGCGTGTGGGGCTGCCAGTCCTACGAAACCTACGATGCCGGCGCTGGCCACCGCCGCACCGCCGATCAGAGATGCTCCGACGAGGACCCAGCGGTCGGTGACCCGCAGATCGACGCCTAGGTGATGGGCCTCGTCGCTACCGAGCAGCACCACGTCGAGAGTGCGGCTCAACGGCACCACCGCGGCAGCACCGATGAGGAACAGCGGAAGCGAGGACGCCACCATGTCCCAGGTGGTGCGCCCCAGCCCGCCGAGGAGCCAAAAGGATGGATCGGGAACGCCGCGGTCCCGGGCGATGATGCTGACGAAACCGACCAGGGCAGCAGCGGCGGCACTCACCGCGACCCCGGTGAGGATGACCGTTGCGATTTCACTGCGCCCCCGAAACCGGGACACACTCACCGCCAGCCACCCGGCGAGGAAGCCGAATTCAGCAGCCACGATTCCGACCACGGCCGAGTCGGCGGCAACGCCCAGTGCCACCGCCACCGCTGCCCCCACAGCCGACCCCGCCGAGATACCCACCAGGTATGGATCGGCCAGCGGGTTACGGAGCGAGCCCTGCAATGCGGTCCCGGCCACACCCAGGGCGGCGCCGGCGGTAACGCCGAGAAGGACGCGGGGCAGGCGGATCGACCAGACGACTGCATCGTCGCGCAGCGGCACGTCGGCATGTCCCCAGCCGAGATGGTCGGCGAGGATGCGGAACACGTCTCCCGGGGCGACGCTGACAGCTCCCAACATCAGGTTGGCGACGACAAGCGCGGCCAGCAGAAGCGCCGCCGACGGCCACAGCCATCGACGGGCGTTACGGACAACCGGTGGTGTCATGCAGCCAAGGCTGCCAGATCCGCTATCAATTGGGCGAGTGCATCTCCGACACGGGGCCCGAAACCGAGTATGAAAGTGTCGTCGTAGACGAGAATCTGGCGGTTGCGGCCTGCAGGGCTCTCGGCGATGCCGGGGATGGCGAGGAACTCGTCGAACCCTCCGACACCTTCGATGGCCCGCTCTGTGGTCACGATGACGTCGGGCGCCGCTGCTACCACCGCCTCGGGTGTCAGCGGCACGACTCCGGCAAGGCCGCTGTCGGCGCCGGCGTCGACGACACCTGCGCCGTCCAGCAGGGAATGCTGCGGCGTACCAGAGCCGAAGAGCAGGATGGTGCGGCCGCCACCGGCGACGTAGACGAAGCTGGCACGTATCTGCAGCGGTGTCGCCGTGGCCCGGGCGTCGTCGACTTCTTGCTGGACACGCGTCGCCAGGGCTTCCCCGTCGACATCCATGACCGTTGCAACGTCACGCACCTTGTCGTCCATCTCATCGAGTTCAGTTCTCGACGGCAGGATCACGACCGGGACCCCTGCCTCGCGGAGCTGGTCGATGGTCGTCTGTGGCCCTACCTGTTCGTCGCCGATGATCACCGTCGGATTCACGTCGAGCACCGGCTCCGCAAGGAGACGCTGTCCCAAGCCCACTCGGGGCACGTCGGCGGCTTCGGGGGGAAAGTCCGTCGTCAGGTCCACGCCAACCACCCGATCTCCGAGACCGAGCTCATAGAGGATCTCGGTGAGGTCGCCGTTGAGTGACACGACTCGGCCGGTGTCGTCGATCACAGACTCGACCCCGTCGGCTCCGGTGAAGGTGACCGCGGCGGCGCTGAGAGTTTCGGAGTCGTCGTCTCCGCAGGCGGCGGCCAGCAGGAGGAATGCAAACAGAGCTGTGATGAAGCGTTTCATGGCCTGACTTTGACTGGAATCGTGTCCGACTGCCAGTCGGAACGTCGGCGGGCATTGCGCTGCTGGCTCTGTTGGCCATTCGGCGGCATCGTGCCGGCATAGGCTGGCGGAGGTATGACCGCACCCGTTCGGATCGGTAACGTCGCCGGCCTGTTCGGGGATCGGGTTTCGGCACCCATTGAGATGCTGCGAGGAGGGCGGGGCGAC
>CAZIEQ010000206.1:0-4744 GCA_964538725.1 uncultured Acidimicrobiia bacterium
GAGCGGGTGTTGCGACGGTGCGAAGCTAGCAGTCGGATCACACGTGCCCGGGTGTTCGGGAAATGTCGTCGAGGCCGCGGCGGCGGGCGGCGATGATGTTGGAGGCGATCTGGTCGAGGCTGTCCATCAGCCACATATGCGCCGCCTGTCCGGGCCGGTAGTCGGCTTCGGCCATACCCTGGATGCGGCCCTGTTCCTGGAGGAGACGCACCTGGCGGAAGTTGTTGCGGGGCTCGGTGGTGTACACACCGAGCGTCTTCCCGCCCAGCTTGTTGAGGATGGAAAACACCGGCACGTCGGAGGGGCCGTCTGCGATGTAGATCATGTTGGCGATGGGAACCCGGCGCTGGTCGTCCGACATCTTGGCGTTGACGTCGATGGCGGGGTTCTTGTTGACACCCTTGTTGATCTCGAACACAGCCCTGGTCTTGGTGGTGTTGTCGATGGTGTATCCGATGCGGCTGACCGGATGCGGCTCGTCGGCCGCCACCGGCAGGTGCTGCAGATATCCGGAAGGTGCAGGAGTCTCGATGAAGCTGTTGGCCCACACCCCATCCACGTGCGGGGCTATCGAACACCCTTGGATCATGGGGAGGATGCCGGTCGACACGATGTAGTGCTCGACACGGATGCCCTCGCCGGCGAGAGTGGCATCTGCGGCGATACGTTTGCGGGTCGCCTCCAAGAAGTCGGGGATGCCGGGCGACATCTCCAGGTGGGTGCCCAGCTCCTTCAGCTTGTCGTTGGTCAGGTCGGGAAAGAGGCCTTCGGCGACGTAGGTGAGGATGTGGCCCAGATAGGCGGCGTCGCGCGAGATGGGAATACCGCGGCGCCCATAGTGGGCCACCAGTCCTTCGACTTCCGCCCAGAACGCCTGCGGCTCGACGCCGTAGTGCTCGAAGATGGGGTCCTGCATGTTGCCCGGGATGAGCGTGCGGTCGAAATCCCAAATAAACGCGATGACCGTCTGGGTGTAGAGAGGGATCGGCATGGTGTCAGGCTTAGAGTCGATCGGTCACAAGGTTAGGGAACTTCAGGAGTTCCGAAATACACCGTGCCGTTGCCGTCACACCACCACTGCTGCAACACGACCCCCAGGCCCCGCAGCGCCGTATGGCCGATGCCCATGCGGGTTGCGGGAATCACCACCCACACCTCCCATCCTGCCTCCACCAGCGCGGCGAAACCGGCGGCAAGCAGAGCAGGATCGTCGTTGGGGTGCAGGATCGCCTCGACACGCGGTATAGCAGGTACGCGCACCACGGCGACTTCGGCGAAGTGCGGTGCCGCCTCGGTGGGGGTGTACGCCTCCACCGCGGTGGCGAGATCGGAGCCGAACGCCTTGTGACCCCGCTGGTGATATATCCGGGTCGAAGCTTCGACCACGGAGCTGGTGAGGTCGGTTCCGAGAACGACCGTCACTGCTGCCTCCTCGGCATAGTTACGCCAATGTAAGTACGGCGAAGGCGTAAAGTGGCGGATTTCGCCACTGCGGGTGGTCGGGATGAAGGCCAGGGAACACTGCCGGCGAAGGTCAGCCGCCGGCCGGCTGCCAAGCAGTGACCCGACCGGCGCCGTCGACACCGATCTGGAACCGTTCCAAGACGAGGTTCCCCAGGTTGGCCCACGGGGTGTCCTGGTCGGCAAAAGACCCGGCTTCGGCGCTCACCGCCTCCGCCGGCACCCCCTCGAGATCGTGCCCTGCCACGGTGGCCGTGTCCAGTTGGAAGCTGCCTGCGATCACCGTCGCCCCGAGGACGGAACGTTTCTCCCCGGAGCCGGGGGCGATCCCGCCATGACGGTTCAGCCAGGCAGCGGGCAGGGAGATGCCGCGAGCCGAGCCGGTGTCCACGGTGCCGGTGACCGCATGACCCAGCACCCTCATGGGGACGGTGGGGCGGATGTCATCTCCCGCGACGAACGGCACCTGCGGTCCGGGCGGCATCTCGCCCCACGAGATCGTGCCCCGTCGATAGTCGATCGTGAAGGCAAGGCAGCGCAGCACGTCGAACCCGAGGATCACGTCGAGTCCCTGGAGCTGGGTGGCGATGGGCAGCACACCCACGGCCTCGGCACGCAGCTCGGTCTCGCCGAGTTGGAATGTCACCGGCCCGCCTCGCTCAACGTGGAACGTGTCCGCAACCGTGGATCCGGCGACCCGATCCTCGATTTCCAATCCGATGCGGGCGGCTACCGAATTGTCGACGACCGTCCCATCGGAACCGGTGTCGAGCAGTCCACTGAAGATGTCGCCGCCGATGCCGACGGGGAGCCACAGCCTGTGCCCACGGCTTTCGAAAGCGGCTGTAAAGCTGATGGTGCTCCGATTCGCGTGGCCGGCCAGCCTAGAGACCACCGGCAACAGGGGCTGCCGAAGTGGCCGCCTTGACCGAGCTGCGGTGCCGGTCCCTCCTAGCCTGCAGCTATGACGCTGAGGCCCGTCGCCTTCTCACTCGCCATGGTGGTGGCGTTGGCCGCCTGCTCGGTGGATGGCGGCGGCGGGGACCAGACGCCGCCGCAGGGCACGGACGCGACCGGGACTTCGCAGCCGGCACCGTCGGCAACGCCAGCCCTCTCGGCAGCACTCCCGGCGCTGGGATGTGACGGAGCACCTGCGGTTGCGGGTACGTCGACCACGTGTTCCATCGCCGGCTGGCCCGACCGCGACTTCGACGTCTACCTGCCGGGTTCTTACGACCCGGCCGTACCGACTCCCCTCGTGATCGCCTTCCACGGTGGCGGCGGCTGGCGGCAGAGTGCGGCGATGACGAGCTGCGCCGGCGGCGACCTCACCGCCGGCAACTGCCTGCACGCCGTCGGCAACCGCCATGGCTTCATCACCGTGTACCCCGACGGCACCGCCAATCCCCCATCGCGCCGGATCCGCACCTGGAACGCGGGCGGAGGAGACGGGGGGTTGAACTGCGCATCCGGCTACGCATGCCGGGAGGGAATCGATGACGTTTCGTTCGTCGAGGACCTGCTGGCTGCCGTGACGGATGTATATCGCATCGACCCCGAAAGGGTATATGCGACCGGCCTCTCCAACGGAGGAGCCATGAGCCACCGGGTGGGATGCGAGCTTTCCGACCGCTTCGCAGCCATAGCCTCGGTGGGCGGTGGCAACCAGTTGGGAGCCGCCGGCGGCTGCTCCCCGAGCCGGTCGGTCTCGGTGCTGGAGATCCACGGCACCGACGATCCCTGCTGGGCCTATGCCGGCGGTACGGAGCATTGCGCTCCGGGCGAGACGGGTGTCAAGGTGGGTGCCGCCGAAAGCATCGCAATCTGGGTGTCGGCGTTGGGTTGTGATACTGAACCGGCCATGGAGGATCTACCCGACACGGCGGCAGACGGGACCACCACCACCGCATTCACATACACCGGATGTGAGGACGGCGTCGAGGTGCAGTTCCTAAGCGTCGATGGGGGCGGCCACACCTGGCCGGGCGGGCACCGCTTCTCCCTGCAGGCGGGGCGAGTCGGCCGGGATTTCGACGCCTCCGAGGTGATCTGGGAGTTCTTCGCCGAACACCCGAGGGCTTGAGCGCACCGCGCTACGCCGAGGGTCCTCCTGCGGCGGGATGCCACGATCCGAGGAACGACCCGACGACGGGTACCGGATCACCCGCGTCGTCGATGACGGCTCCTACGCACACCACTCGCCGCTGCCCGGTCTCCCACTCGCTGGGCTGCAGAAGCGTGGGCTCGCTGAAGGCGGCAACACCCGCGGTGGAGGACGGCAGCAGGCGGCGGCACTCCGCCCGGGTGCGCGCCATCACCGCATCCGTGCCCGGGTAGGAGCCGCCGTCGTCGTCGTCGAGAGTGGCATCACCGAGGATCTGCAGCACGTGGGGATGGTCGCAGGGAAGCGTGGCGGCGACCCGCAGCGTCCACAGGTCCCCGTCGAGACACGCCTGCGGCTCCGGTTCCCAGACATACTCGACGGCCCGATGGGTCACCGAACCTCGGAGAGTGCCGTAGCTTCCCGCCGGCGCTGCCGGGGTGAACACCAAGCAAGCCCGGTAACGCTCCCCGGCCGCCCACTCGTCGGCGTCGGGGAAGTAGAAGAGGATCTCCAGGGTGGTATCGACACGGGGAGCTCCCACATAACCGGCGAAGCTGGCGGTGCACAGGTCGTTGACGACCGTTCCCAGATCTGGATAGTCGGTGTCGGGGCCCTCCGCAGTCGTTTCCGCCAGATACACCTCGTGAGTGTGGGTCGTCATGCAGTCGACCACCTGCCGGTTGCCGTATGGGGCATACGGCGGTCTCGTATCGGCGGAGGAGAAGTCGAGGCAATCCCCCGCCTGCCAGCGGTAGCCCGCGTCGACGGCGGGGCGGAAAGTCGCTTGCGCCGGTGGGCGCGTCACCCCGCGGTGGGCGCGGGGCACCGCGTGCACATTAAATTCATCCAGGCTGCGGCCAATCTGTTTTTCAAAGCTGAGACGCGTTCCCGAGCCACTTTCTCTGGCCAGGAAGGGCTCACGGCGCAGATCCTTTACTGAAATCGTGGTCACGCTTCGCCACCTTGAGTTACAGGGAACCACCAGCACCAGGCTGTCTGAGGCAAAGTGGTGGTACTGCAGTCCCAGGATATCCAGTTGCGCTCCCGCACAGCCCAATTCAACCTTTCCCTGGACCACCTGATCACACACCTCTTGAGAGTCTGAGATGGTCAACTTCACATCGACCTTGGGGAATTCTGCACTAAAAGCAACCAACACCTGAGGCAGCAGATATTCTC
>CAZIEQ010000207.1:0-4699 GCA_964538725.1 uncultured Acidimicrobiia bacterium
GCTATCTCCCGAGCCATCCCGATAGCGGTGATGACCGAATCGAGGGAAAAAACGATGTCAAGCAGCATAATCTGGACCACCACCCCCAAGAAACGGGAGGCGGTCTTCATGGGTTTTCCCTGGCGGGGTGGTGCCTCGCGTTACGGCCGCCGCCGGTGCGGAGGCCGCCGCGGCCCTCGCCGCCCGGTTTCCCCATATGGTGCTGGCAACCGCAGGCCTGCACCCCCACGATGCGGTCCGCTGGGGGTCGGAGAGGGAGCGCATAATCGAGCTGGCTGCGGCCGCGGCCGCCGTCGGCGAATGCGGCCTCGACTACTACCGCGACTTGTCACCGCGGCCGCTGCAACAGGCCGCCTTCGCCGAGCAACTCTCCCTGGCCGTGGAGCTCGACAAGCCTGTCGTGGTGCATTGCAGGGACGCGTTCGCAGACGTGCACGCCGCGCTCGAGGCTGCCGCCGCCGGGCCGCGGGCGGTGATGCACTGCTGGACCGGAGGACCCCGGTGGACCAAACGATTTCGCGACCTCGGGGTGACCTTCTCCTTCGCCGGGCCGATCGCCTACAGCGGCGGCGACACGGTTCGCCTGGCCGCTGCCGAGGCTCCGCCGGAGCGGACAATGGTGGAAACCGACACGCCCTACCTGTCACCGCCGCCGCATCGCGGTGAGCCCAACGAACCGAGCAGGGTTCCGCTGGTGGGTGCTGCCCTGGCCGCGGTATGGCAGGTCGACACGGCGACGGCGGCGACCGCCACATCGGCGACGGCGCGGAGGGTGTTCGGTGGCTGAGACACAGTCGCGTGGCATGATCGAAGCGCTCCTCCGGCGTCACGGCCTGCGGCCCGATAGAAGGCTCGGCCAGCATTTCCTCGCCGATCCCAACATCGTCGCCAGGATCGTCGCCACAGCCGACATCGCCGGCCGGCCCGTGGTGGAGGTGGGCGCCGGCACCGGCACCCTGACGGCGGCCATCGCCTCCCGGGCGAGCAGCGTTGTGGCGTATGAGGTGGATGACCGCCTCCGCCCCGTGCTCGAAGAGACACTGGGGGGCGCAGGCAACGTCGAGCTGAGGTTCGAGGACGCCATCCGCATGGCGCATGAAGGCGACCCCGGTGGCGGCCCGTGGGCGCTGGTGGCCAACCTGCC
The DNA here is from genome assembly GCA_964538725.1 of uncultured Acidimicrobiia bacterium. Classification (GTDB taxonomy): domain Bacteria; phylum Actinomycetota; class Acidimicrobiia; order Spongiisociales; family JAOTWH01; genus CAZIEQ01. Next base: position 1,145 of record CAZIEQ010000207.1, read on the forward strand.
GTACAACGTCGGCACGCCGCTGCTGCTCGATCTCGTCCGCGGTGCCTTCTGGATCGACCGCTTCGTCGTCATGGTGCAGCGCCAGGTCGCGGCGCGCCTCACCGCCTCTCCCGGTACCCGCGTTTACGGCATCCCTTCGGTCGTCGTCGCGCTGCACACGATCAAGGAGGACGCTTTTGCGGTCCCCCGCCAGGTTTTCGTCCCGCCGCCGAACGTCGAGTCGACGGTGGTTCGCCTCGATCGGGTGGCGCCGCCGTTGCACGTCGACGTCGCCATCGATCTGGCAGCGCGGGCGTTCGGCAAACGGCGCAAAATGCTGCGCCGCAGCTTGTCCGCAGTCGTCACCCCCGAGCGGATGGAACGATGCGGTATCGATCCCCGTGCCCGGCCCGAAGACCTCGCCCCGACAGACTTTGTCCGCCTCGCCGCGGAGCCGGCATGATCATCGCCGGACGCGCCAAGCTGAACATCTACCTGCGGGTGGGAAGGCGCCGAGCCGACGGCCTGCATCCGATCAGATCGCTGATGCAGCACATCACCTGGGCGGATCACTTCGAAGTAGACGACTCCGAAGACGACGTCTTCACCGTCGTCGGGGACGCCCCCAATGACACCTCCAACCTGGCATGGCGCGGATTCATAGCAGGGCGGGGCGACAACAGCACCAGGCAGCCGGCAAGAGTCACCCTGCGCAAAGCCATACCGCGCGCCGCCGGTCTCGGGGGTGGGTCTGCGGACGCCGCCGCCGGGCTGGTGGCCGGAGCATGCCGGGCAGGGCGCGACCTCGCCGGTCTGGCCGCGACGGCGTCGAAACTCGGATCCGACGTTCCCTTTTGCCTCGAAGGGGGAACTGCACTGGTCACAGGTGTCGGCGATGAGGTGACTCCGCTGCCTTTTTCGGGTGGCTATGCGGTGGCTGCCGTCGTACCACCGATACTGTTGGCCACCACCGACGTGTATGCGTCATGGGACACGCTCGGTGAACCGCAGGACACCTCCGTGGACACTCGGCTGCTTCCGCCGGCGTTGCGCTCCGAACAGATCGGCAACGACCTGTGGCCTGCCGCCTGCCGTCTGGCTCCTGAGCTCGCCGACTGGCGGCGCGATCTGCAGGCGCGCTGGGGACGGCCGGTGCTCATGTCGGGCAGTGGACCCACGCTGTATGGCTGTTTTCTCGACCTTGAGGAGGCGGGCTCCGCAGCCGATGGAATCGAGACGGCTCGGGCGGTACATCCGGCCGTTCCCGCCCAGCGAGGCTGGGTTCAGGTCGAGCGGTAGACTCGTCTGCATCCCGCCCTTGGGGGGTGGTGTAACTGGCAGCACAAGGGGTTTTGGTCCCCTAAGTACGGGTTCGAGCCCTGTCCCCCCAGCTACGAACGGGAGGAGAAACTTCATGGGCCTGAAGGCCATAGTGCTCGCCGCCGGGCAGGGAACCCGCATGCGGTCTGAGCTTCCCAAGGTTGTTCACCGCATCGCCGGCAGGCCGCTGGTGTCGTGGGTCCTCGACTCGCTGAGCGGGATCGTCGTCGACGATGCCGTCGTCGTGGTCGGTCATGCCGCCGACAAGGTGCACAGCATCCTTCCCGAGGGAACCACCACCGCCCTGCAGGAACCCCAGCTCGGCACTGCGCACGCGGCTTCCGTCGGCCTCGAGGCGCTCGACATTGGCCCCGATGACGAAGTGCTCGTGCTCTATGGAGACATGCCGTTGATCCAATCCGAGTCTCTGCAGCTTCTGATCGAGGCCCGCCGCGGCACCGGCGCCAAGGCCGGCCTGCTCACAGCCGTTGTAGACAACCCCACCGACTACGGCCGCGTGCTGCGCAACGACTGGGACGCAGTCATCGGCGTTGTCGAGCATCGTGACGCCACCCCCACGCAGCGGCGCATCAAGGAGATAAACACCGGCATCTACGTTTTCAACGGGCGGGAATTCGGATCGCTCTTGGAGAAGATCCGTCCCGACAATCAGCAGGGGGAGTTCTATCTGACCGACGTCATCGGCATCATCGTCGACTCCGGGTCACCCATGACCGCGGTGCGTGTCGACCGGGAGGAGACGCTGGGTATCAACTCGATGGAACAACTCGCCGAGGCGTCCCGGGTCATGCACCAACGGATCAACAAGGGCTGGATGGAACAGGGTGTGCGCATGGACGACCCTTCCCGGGTCTACATCGACGGCGACGTGGACATTGCCTCAGGGGTGCACTTGTATCCGGGTGTGCATTTGGAGGGAGCAACGACCATCGGTGAGACCACCGTCATCGGCCCCGACACTCTTGTTCGGGATTCGAACATCGGAGCGCACTGCTCGGTTCGCTATGCAGTCGTCGAAGGCGCCCAGGTGGGTGGAGGTGTTGCGGTGGGGCCTTACGCGCGTCTGCGGCCGGGCACGGTCATGAAAGATGATTCGAAGGCGGGGTCGTTCGTCGAGTTGAAGAAGACCATCGTCGGTGAGGGTTCCAAAGTGCCCCACCTTTCCTATATGGGCGACGCCATTCTGGGGGAAGGGGTCAACATCGGCGCAGGCAGCATCACCTGCAACTGGGACGGGGAGGACAAGCATCAGACCGTCATCGGAGACGGTGCGTTCATCGGTTCCGACACGATGCTGGTGGCACCGGTAACCGTAGGGGACGACGGGTGGACCGGTGCCGGTTCGGTCATCACCCGCGACGTTTCTCCCGGTGCCTTGGCGGTGGAGCGCAACCAGCAGAAAGAGATCGAGGGATACAACCGGCGGCGGCAGGCCCGGGAAGAGACGGAGGATTCGTGAAGCCGATGATGGTGTTCAGCGGCTCGGCCAACCCTCCACTGACGGAGGATGTGTGCGAGATTCTTGGGACCGAACCGGGTCCGGTGCGGCGCTCGGTGTTTCCCAACGGCGAGATCTACATCAGATTCCAGGAAAGCGTCCGTGGGGCGCATTGCTTCGTCATACAGAGTCATTCCCAGCCGGTCAACTTTCACGTCATGGAACAGCTCATCATGATCGACGCCTTGCGGCGAGCATCGGCACGCCGCATTACCGCGGTGATGCCGTTCTACGCATATGCCCGCCAGGACAAGAAGGGCATGCCGCGAGAGCCGATCACCGCTCGTCTCATAGGTGACCTGTACCTCGCCGCCGGTGCCGACCGCATCGTGTCGGTGGATCTGCACACCGGCCAGGTGCAGGGTTTCATCCCCAAGCCCTTCGACCATCTGACTGCTCTTCCCATATTCCGTGACTATCTACGACGGAGTTTGGAGGGTCCCGTCACCGTCGTCTCCCCCGACTCGGGGCGGGTCAAGCTGGCATCCAGGTACGCCAGGCATCTCGACGCCACGGTGGCTTTCGTCCACAAACGGCGGGCACCTGGAGGACCCAACCAGGCGGCCGCTTTGGAGATCGTCGGAGACGTGCGCGGCCGCCACTGCGTCATCGTGGACGACATGGTCGATACCGCCGGCACCGCCGTATCGGCGGGCGGAACGCTCAAAAAGGGGGGGGGCAACCCGGCGGGGCGCAGGGCGCACCCCCGCGGGGTGCTCCCCCCCCCCCGCCGCGAG
>CAZIEQ010000208.1:0-4632 GCA_964538725.1 uncultured Acidimicrobiia bacterium
CCTGCAGAGTCTTCAGGCGGGTTCTTGAATACGCTGCCCGCGTTGAGGGAACCTCCGGGCTGACTCCGCCGCCGCCAGGCAGTGATGCGACGCAACTCGGCGGCGGCGGCCTCGGCTTCCCCCGGCCGGGTGTGGAAAGTGGCATCGATGACGATTTGGCGCTCGGTCACGTTGCTGCTCCGGTATCCCATGGCGAGGTCTCCAGGGCTTCTGTCGGCGACAGTGGCGGTGTCCAGGTCGAGCAGCCGTGCACCGACGAGCCGGTCCCGGGTCTCGCTCCCGTGACAGCCTGCGTTCATGACAACGGCGCCCCCCACAGAGCCGGGTATTCCCACCATGAACTCAAGACCGCGCCGTCCCTTGCTGACGGTTTCTCTGGCCAGCCGCGAGAGTGGGACACCTGCATCCGCCACCACCGAAGAGCCACTCATCGCTATGTCCCCGCCGGCGACGTGAAGCACCGCTCCGGGAATCCCGCTGTCCGCGATGACGACGTTGCTACCGCGACCGAGCACCGTGATGGCCGCCGGCGCCGACGTTGCAAGGGCGCCGATTTCTTCCGTGGAGGCGGCCCTGGCGTAGTAACGGGCAGTGCCGCCGACCTTGTAGGTCGTCAACGAGCGAAGCGATACGTCCTCCCGCCAGACGGCACCCCGGCTCATGTGCGCTGTCCAAGACGGGCTGCAAGCTCGTCTGCGACCAGCGTGATGTCGCCCGCCCCAAGCAGCAACACCAGGTCACCTGCTTCGGCATTGGCGTCGAGATACGCTGCCAGGTCCCTGCGCACCGCCACATACTCGACGGCTCCCCCCGCAGTCTTCACAGCGTCGGCGACGAGCCTCCCAGTGATACCGGGCCGGGGAGGCTCACCCGCTCCGTAGATGCCGGTCACAACCACCCGGTCCGCGGCGGCGAGCGCAGGACCGAAACCTGCAGCCAGGCCGGCGGTTCGGCTGTAACGATGGGGTTGAAAGACCGCCCAAATACGGTCCCAGCCGCCATGGTGGGCCGCCTCGATGGTGGCCGCAACCTCTGTCGGATGATGGGCATAATCGTCGATCACGGTCACCCCGCCGAGGCGCGCCCGGATCTCGAAACGGCGTTTCACACCGGCAAACGTTGCCAAGCCCGCAGCCGCAGCCGCAGGATCTCTCCCCGCCTCGGCGAGAAGCGCCAGCACACCGGCGGCATCGAGGGCAACATGGGCGCCCGGTTTGGGCACCGTGACGGGAACCTGCCGCTGCGGCCCGTGGAGGGTGAAGGCCACCGCGGTGCCATCATGACGCAGATCGGTGAGCCTCCACCGGGCATCGGGGTGAGTGCCGTATCCGACGGCAGCACAGCGGGCGGCGAGACGGGATCCTCCGGGATCGTCGAGGCAGGCGACGACCGGCCCTTCGACGGCGTCGGCAACCTCGATGAAAGCGGCCTCGAGCCGCCCCCTGGTTTCGTAATGGTCGAGGTGGTCGGACTCGATGCCGGTAACCACCAGACCCGTCATGTCCAGATGCTGAAATGTGCCGAATGCCTCGTCGGCCTCGAGCACGAGAAGATCGTCGGCTCCCAAATGGGCATTGGTATTGAGAGCGACCATCTCCCCCCCGACGACGAAGGAGGGGTCCTCCCCTACGGCCCTCATGGCGGCCACCAGCATCGCGGTGCTGGTCGTCTTTCCGTGAGTGCCGGCAACCCCAAACGTCGGTATTTGGGTTGTCAGCTTCTGTAGCAGGCGTGGCCGGATCCACACCGGCACGCCCCGGCTGCGAGCTGCCATGATTTCGGAGTCGCCCGCGGGCACCGCCGACGACGACACCACCAGGTCCCATCCGGCGGCAGCATCGGGCCGGTGGCCGATCCACGTTTCCACGCCCAGATCTGTCAGGGCCGACAGGGCACGACCCGGCTTCAGGTCGGATCCGCTGACGAGGTGGCCCTGTTGGGAGAGAAGCTTGCCGAGAGCACTCATGCCTGCGCCGCCGGCCCCCACGAGATGGATCCGCCGGTACCGGTCGAGATCAGCCATCGGCGGCGCTCCGCATGGCCTGCGCAATCGCCATTGTGGCGTCAGGGCGCGCCGCTCGGCGAGCCGCTGCCCCCATCTCGTCGAGCTGTGTGGGAGTGGTGACGAGCTCCGTAACGAGCGCCGGCACCTGGTCGAGTTCGGTCTGAGAAACCACCTCGGCTGCTCCTATGGAACCGAGGACCGCGGCGTTGGCATGCTGCTCGCCGGCAGCCGCGATGGCCAAGGGCACGATGACCGCAGGTGTGGCAGTGGCGGCGAGCTCGCTGACGGTGACCGCCCCTCCGCGGCACAAGACGAGGTCACACCCGGCATAGAAGCCCACCATGGAATTCTCGAATGGGAGCACAGTCCAGCGTACCGGGGCGGCGGCGGCAACCGGCTCCAATGCGGCGGCGTTTGCGGGCCCGGCGAGGTGGATGATGCCGCTGTCGGGAGGAAGACGGGCAGCAATGGCGGCGACGGTTTCGTTGAGGACGGACGCACCGAGACTGCCGCCCATCACACCGACAACCGGTCCCTGAGACGGCATCTCGTAGCGGAGACGCGCTTCGCTGCGCAGCGCCGCCCGGTCGAAACCATCGAACTCTGCCCGCAGCGGGTTGCCGACGACCTCGGACCGCGGCAGCGTCGCTGCAACGGGGAAGGCGACCAACACGCGGTCGGCCACGCGAGCGGCTATACGGTTGGCCAGCCCGGGCACGGCGTTCTGCTCGTGGATGATCATCTTGGCCCCCGAGCCGCGGACGGCGTAACGGGCGGGAACGGTGACGTAACCTCCCATCGCCAACAGCACTTTCACCCCCCGCCGCCGCATCTGGGACCGCATGGTGCGGGCAGCGCGGTGTACCACGAAGGGGATGCGCAGGTTCGCCGGGTGGAGGCTGCGGCGCAATGCGATCAGCGGCACCTCGACGAAGTCGTATCCGGCGGCCGGCACCGCATGGGCTTCGAAACGCTGCCCACCGAAGAACACGATGCCGTCGGGGTCCGCTCCCCCGGCGACGAGTGCGTCGGCTACCGCCAGCGCCGGATACACGTGCCCACCCGTGCCGGCGGCAGCAAAGGCGTACATCATCGGTCCCGAATGCGCTCGCCGCCTCCGTTGGCGATGTTGACCAGGATGCCGACACCGGCCATCGCGGCTACGAGGGCGCTGCCGCCGTAGGAAATGAACGGAAGGGGAACACCGGTGACCGGAAGAGTTGCGGTCACTCCTCCGACGTTGACCAGAGCCTGCACCGAGATCCAGCTGACGATGCCCACCGCGAGCAACCTGCCGAACATGTCCTTGGCCCGCAGCGCGACGACGGTCCCCGACACCGCAAGCGCGGCGAACAGGGCGAGGACGATGACCGCACCGGTGAATCCGAGTTCCTCGCCGATGATCGCGAAGATGAAGTCGGTATGCGCATTGGGCAGGAATGACCAGCGTGCACGGCTGGCGCCGAGACCAACACCCAGCCACTTGCCGGTGCCAAGAGCCACCAGTCCCTGGATCGTCTGATAGCCGGCGTCGTCTGCGACAGCTTCGAGGTTGAGAAACGCGGTCACCCGCTCCCAACGGTATGGGGTCGCCTTCACCATCAACACGCCGGCCATAGCGCTGAGCGAAGCCAGCGACACCGTGTAGTGAATCGGTGCCTGGGACGCCACCAACATGAACAATCCCGCCAGAGCCATTATCGACGCGGTACCGAAATCGCCTTGCACGAGGACCATTCCGGCGGTCAGCCCGACAACACCCAGCGCGGGTACGGCGAAATGGCCGGGGCGCTCCAGCAGGCTGCCTTTGGAAGCCGCCACCGCGGCGAGGGCGACGATCATCCCCAGCTTGGCAAACTCGGATGGCTGCACACTCCATCCCCCGATGACGATCCACGACCGGGCGCCGTTGCGCACGTCTCCGAGGACAAGCACCGCCACCAACCCGAGGAGCGAAACCGCAAAGATGGGACCGGCGAGGCGCCGGTACCAGTGGTAAGGGGTGCGGGCCGTCACCACCATCGCCACCACACCAACCCCAACCCACTTGGCCTGCTGGACCACGAAGTACGACCTGCTACCGAACTGACGAAGCCCCACGACCGAGGAAGCGGACATGAGGGCTCCCATACCCACAACGAGCAGCGTGGCCACGGGAACCAGCACGAAGACCGCGGTCCGCACCGACGGCCTCCGTGTCCCAGCCCGCGACCGCAAGCGGGAGATTACGCCAACCGTGGCCTGCGTCGTCACGTCATTTCCTTCCGATGCAGCACAGCAGAAACGAATGCGTCACCGCGCTCTCCGTAGTCGGCGAACTGATCGAAGGAAGCACATCCCGGTGCGAGCAGAACCGTGTCGCCGGGACGGGCCATCGCATCGGCGGCCGCTACAGCCTCCGCGATGTCTACTGCCATCGAGGTGGCCTCGGGTCGTGCCGCCGCCAGGTCGGCTGCTGCTTCTCCGATGGCCACGATGTGGCGCACCGACGGCGCTGTTGCCAGTGGCGTCAGGTCGAGACCCTTGTTTCTCCCCCCGGCGATGAGGATCACGGCCGGCTAGGAGGCCACCGCGGCGACCGCAGCGGGCGGTGTGGCGGCCTGCGCATCGTCGACCGCGGCTACACC
>CAZIEQ010000209.1:0-4628 GCA_964538725.1 uncultured Acidimicrobiia bacterium
GCAGGTCCGCACACCGCGGCAGCGGTGTCCGCCCACCGCCGCCGCCGCCGCCGATACGATCGCCTACCGAGGATTTCTTTGAAGTAGCTGGCGTATCTGAACCCTCCTCGGCGTCGACGAGCGGGACGGCGTCCGCATGTTCTGGCTGCAGAAAGGACCGGGCCTATGACGCAGACAGCTCCCGACGTCGCCGTCTCCGAGCCCGAGCCGGCGCGTCGGCGCCTCGCCCTGGTGGCGTCCAAAGGAACCCTCGACCAGGCATACCCGCCGCTGATCCTGGCCACGACCGCCGCCAGCCTGGGTTGGGAAGCCGGCATCTACTTCACCTTCTACGGCCTCGATATCCTCCACAAGGACCGGCTGGAGAAGCTCAAAGTGGCATCGCTGGCGAACCCCGCCGGGCCGATACGGGTGCCCAACCTGCTGGGCGCCATCCCCGGCGCTACCGCAGCCGCCACCAAAGTGATGAAGAAGTGGATGCGGGAGTCGCGGATGCCCGACATTCCCGAGTTCATCGAGATGGCCCGCAGCCTAGGAGTGACGTTTTTCGCCTGTTCAACGACGATGGGGGTGATGGGAGTCGAGGAGTCCGACCTGATCCCCGGATGCGACGTAGCCGGGGCGGCTGCGTTCCTCGACTTCGCCGCCGGCGCCGACGTGCAGCTGTTCGTGTAGGCGCTTCAGGCGCCGCCGGGTGCCCACTCTGCGACCGCGGCAGCGATCTCGGCGGGCGAGTCCTCCTGGATGTAATGGCCGGCGCCGGGCAGGATCACCGTGTGGTGGTTGGGGAACGTCGCCTCCCAGCGGCGGCGCGCCGGCTCTTTGAAAGCCACATCCTTGTCGCCCCACACGATGAGGGCCGGTTTGTCGGCCACCGTATGCAAACCTCGCTCCACCTCGGTGAGCAGCTCTTCGGCTTCGAGGATCTCCGCCGGCATCACATGCAGCGGCACCCGGGAGGCTGCGGTTGGGAAAGGCCCCCGGTACATGGCCTTCTCCGCCTTGGTGAGCTTCTTGCGCTTGATGCCGGCGGGTATGCCCACTCTGACGAAGAAGTTGAGGCGTTTGACGAGAAAGCCGCCGAAAGCGCCACCCATGATCCTGGAGAAACGCCGCATCGTCTTGTCGCCGGTGGCAACCCAACCGAAGGTGTTACCGACGACGAAGCCACGGAACCTCTCCGGGTGGCGGATCGCTGTTGCGAACCCGATGGGTCCTCCCCAATCCTGGACCATCACCGTCACGTCATGCAGGTCGAGGGCTTCCATGAATCCCTCGACCACCGAGGCATGCTCGGCTATGGAATGGCGGTAGCCGGCGGGTGCCGTGGACAGGCCGAAGCCGGGATAGTCCAATGCGATGCAGCGGAACCGATCCGCCAGTTCGGCAACCAGATGCCGGTACAGGAACGACCACGTGGGATTGCCGTGCAACATCAGCAGCACCGGCCCGTCACCCTCGTCCAGATAGTGCACCGTTGCTCCGGCAACGTCGACGAAATGGGAGGCAAAGGGATACAGCTCTTCGTCGAACCAGGAGGGGCGGGGCATGTCGGGAAATCTAACCCGGGCACTTCGCTAGGGGGAATGCCCCTGCGACGTCAGGCCCGGCGGCTCACCCCGCGGCGCTCCGTCGGCTCGATGTGGACCGGCTCGTCACCCTCAGGCTGATAGCTGCGGTCGACCATGGCGCCGTCGATGGCGGCCAGCTCGGCAAACGTGACCGACTGCAGTTCTGTGGCGACCGCTTGTTGCACATGTGCCCACTTGTCGTGGATGGGACACGAGTCCGCCCAGTCGCATGACCCGCCCCGCAGCACACACTGGTCGAGCACCATCGGACCTTCAGCGGCCTCCACCACAGTGAGCAGTGTGACCTCGCCGGGTGGCTGTGCCAGCTCGTACCCGCCGTCGGGTCCTGCCACCGCGATCAGCAGGTCATGATGAACCAGGTTGGCCAGTATCTGGGTCACGTAGTTGGAGGGGATGTCCATCTCGGCGGCTATCTGGCGAGCCTTGCGTCGACCGGCGCCCCAATGCCCTGTCAGGTCGAGCACGGCTCGCACCGCGTAGTCGCCTTTGCGGCCCAACGCCACACGCATTGCTAGATGCTCATCATAACGTTTAGTTGAACACTTGACGTTAAGTAATTTCATGACTATAAGGCATGGCGCGGCTCAGTTCAACTTGTGACAGACGCCGAAGCGAGGGAGCGGAAGTGGCATACAGCCCGTCGGCAGGACTGCTCGACCGTCGAATCCCTGCCCGGCTCGGGCATCATCGGGAACAGGACCTCTTCTGGGCCAAGCACCCGCCCGTCGCACATCCGGCGGCGCTGGGAATCACCCGCACGCTGGTCCTTGCTGCTGCCGTCACCGGAGTAGGGGAGGTGGTCCTCTACAGGCTGGCGGGGCCGGTGGCGTCGCATGCGGTTGACACTTCTACCTCTCCAATTGCCGCCGTCCTCGAGCGAGGAGCCTCCGTTGCCCTCGGCGCCACCGCCTTGCTGGCGGTGGCATGTGCGCTGGCGGTGAGCGTTGCCTTGTGGAGCATCGCTCGCAGCCTTGCACTCATCACCGTCGCCCTGGCGGCGGCAACAATCAGCGCAGCCGTCTTCGCAGGGCCGCCCGGTGTGGCCCACGCAGTAACCATCGCCTCGGCGGTCGCAGTTGCCGTGTGGACCGCCGGGCACCGCGATCGTCCCCTCGCGGTGGGGGTCGCCGCCGCCGCGGTGGGGGTCGCCGCCGCCCAATGGCCGCTGCTCATCGATTCCATGGGGGCGGCCCCGGCCGGAGTGGTTGCGGCCCGCACCATCGCCGAAGCCGCGGTGCTGGCCGTACCGCCGATGTTGGCCGTCGCCGTTCTCAACCGGGGCACACCGCGGCGGGCAGCGTGGCTGGCGGCGGGCGCCGCCGGCGGTGTCGCAGCCGCGCTGCTGGCCCTCAACCCTCACTATTCCGCCATGGCGTCGCTGTGGACATTGGGGGTCACCTTGTCGCTGCCACCGTTTGCCTACGTCGTTTCTGCAGCCTGTCTCGGCCTGGTGGCGGCAACATGGCTCGGCAAACACGCCATGCGAACGGCGGCGGCGGGGCTGGCACTGCTCGCCGTGTCCGGGATAGGCCCGTCGGCGGTGCATCACAACCTCATCGCAGTGGTGGGGCTCATGTTGGTTGCGGGCATACCCGCCGTGGCGGGGAGCAGCCCCGACCCGGCCGACGATCAGATGGAGGTCTGAGGAATGCCACGAATGTCGCGTCGTGATTTCCTCAAGCTGGGGGCCGTCGCCACCGTCGGCGCGGCCACGTATCCGCTGCTGCGCAGCTTCCAGCCGGTGGAGGCGATAGACAATCCGCTCGAGTCGTACCCCTATCGCAGCTGGGAACGGGTCTACCGGGACCAATACGCCTACGACGACAGCTTCACCTTCATCTGCTCCCCCAACGACACTCACGCCTGCCGGCTGCGGGCCTTCACCCGTAACGGGGTGATTCAGCGGATCGAGCAGAACTACGACGTCGGGCGCTACGCCGATCAGATGGGCAACACCGCCTCTGTGAAGTGGCATCCCCGCGGCTGCAAGAAGGGCCAGACCTTCCACCGGCGCGTCTACGGCCCCTACCGGCTCCGTTTCCCCATGGTGCGCGCCGGGTGGAAGCAGTGGGCCGACGACGGCTTCCCCGAGCTGGATACGGCCAACCGCGACCGGTACAAGTTCACCAGCAGAGGAACCGACACCTTCGTCCGCCTCACCTGGGACGAGATCTCCGATTACATCGCCCGCGGCCTCATCACCGTCGCCGAGGCGTACTCGGGTGAGGAGGGGGCGCAGCGCCTCACCGGCGAAGGGTTCCAGCCGGAGATGATCGACGAGATGGGAGAAGCCGGCACCCGCACCATGAAACTGCGCGGCGGCATGGGCCTGCTGGGTGTCATCGGCAAATACGGCATGTACCGCATGTCCAACACCCTCGCCATCCTGGACACCCACGTCCGCGGGGTGGAACCCGAAGACGCCCGCGGAGGCCGCAACTGGTCCAACTACACATGGCACGGCGACCAGGCGCCGGGCCATCCATTCGTACACGGTGTACAGACCTCCGAACCCGACTTCAACGATCTCGCCAACTCGAAACTGACGATCCAGGTCGGCAAGAACCTCGTCGAGAACAAGATGCCCGAATCCCACTTCTTCTCCAACATCATGGAACAGGGCGGCAAGATCGTCACCATCGCCCCCGAATACAGCCCGCCGGCGTCCAAATCGGACTACTGGCTGCCGGTGCGGCCCGGATTGTCGGACACGGCGATCTTCCTCGCCATCGCCAAGATCCTCATGGACGAGAACCTGTACGACGAGGAGTTCGTCCTCCGCTTCACCGACTTTCCCCTGCTGCTGCGCACCGACACGTTGCACCGGCTGCGAGCCGCAGACGTGTTCGGCGGGTATCAACCCGGCCTGGCCGCCGACGGCCCCAGCTTCTCCGAGCAGAAACTCACCGAAGAGCAGTACGCAGCCATCGGAGGTGACTTCGTAGTCTTCGACGAGGAAGGCGGCGTGCTGCGGGCGATAACCCGCGACGACGTAGGAGGGCGTGACGCGTGCCGGCGTCTCGTGGCGCGCAAGGT
>CAZIEQ010000210.1:0-4608 GCA_964538725.1 uncultured Acidimicrobiia bacterium
GTTCCAGGCGCGCGAGATGTCTGGCGCGGTACGCACCCAGAAGCCCACATGAGAACCGTCGTCCGTGCTGCCGACGGGGATCGAGTCGCCCGCTGCTCCCGCCTCGAGCGCATTCTTGATCAGGTTTCCCAGAGTCCGTGCGAGGAGGGTGCGATCTGCTGAGAATCGACAGCCGGTCGAGCTGGGATCGACACAGATCGTGCGCCCCACACACACCTCGTGGCTTTCGTATCACTTGGCGATCTGTCGCAGCAGGTCGGCCGAGTTCAGTGGCGTTGGCTTCACCGCCAGCTCCTGTTTCTCCGCCGCGCGCAGGATGCGCTGACCCTGGATCTCGTGTCCACACTCTGAGGTCCAGCGCCTGCCCGTTCTTCTGGATGATGCGGCATTCCTCAACGGCGACTTTCCCTTCCTGCGCGGCCAGTGTTGCACCGGCAGCGCCGCACTTGGTGCAGAATCTTGTGGTGCCACAGCCGGCGGGATTCCGACCTGAGTGAATGCAGCCGAGAAGCTCTCCGGCACGGAGCCCGAGGACGTCCTTTTCAGATTGCAGGCCCAGTGCATCGAGCAGCGGCCGGTTGGCAAAGACGATCTGGCGGTCTGGGTTGAGGATGACGAAGAAGTTGGGCCCGGTGTCCACCGCACTGCGGAGAAGGGGATCGGCTGTGAAGTGCTCGGCCTGACGCTTGACAACCGCCGGTGAAGATCGAGGGGCGGGAGCGTGGCTGGTCTTGAGGCTGCGTGTGGTCATGGTTTCAGATTCACGCTTGCAGCGAATGGATCGTCGTTTACACGGGTCACCGGCCTACCGCATCGAATCGGCAGGAAACTGGCCCGCCTTGAGAAGCGAACGATGGCGGCTACTGCCAAGCCAGATGGCGCACCGTTCCTGCCGGGCCGCGTCCCACCACACCGCTACCGTCTCCCGGATGCCGTTGCACCCAGTAAACCACAGCCGAGCCAAGGAGAACGAGTGATGGCCACACCGCAGTATCCGACCAGTGAAGGCTTGTGGTCGCGGGGTAGCAGAGAGGAGTCAGGCTACGAATCGGTCCGGCTGGGCACGCCTTATCCGGAGGCGGTGGAGAGTTTCCGCGGCGCCATCGCCGGACGCGACGACTTCGACCCGGCAACCCTCCTCGTCTGGGGGACGATGCAGGCCACCGGGGTCCTCAACATCCTCAAGGCCGTCGAGGAGCAGTTCGGCGAAGCGGGCCAGCAGGTCGTGCGTCGGGCTCTCAACCGGGCAGGCTGCGAAGCGATGAAGAACTTCATCGAGGACTCCACCTTTCCCGACGAATCCGACGACGTCACCCTGCTGTCGTTCCTGCTCACAGGCATCAACACGGTGATATATGCCTCCCTGGAGCGGCCCTGGATCACCGATGAGGGACGCTGTGAGTTCGACATCCTGTGGTGCCCCCACCAGGACCGTTACACGGCTTTCGACTGTCGGGTGCAGCGCTACTTCGTTGAAGGCATGATCGAGGCCGTCGACGATGCGGATTTGCCACCGATGACGGGCTGGCTCGAGAAACTGATTCCAGGAGGGGCCGACTGCTGCCACTTCATCGTCGAAACCCGCGCCGACGACGGTTCCGAAAACCCATGGCATCAGTATTCGGATCGTCTGGGGGAACGAGCCTTCCTCAAGCTGCGCGGCGTCGACGGCTGACGAAACTCGACTCGACGGACGGGGATCCCGGGCATGCCGTTAGGCTCCCCGCTCCGGCGATGGAGCTCGCCTCAAATGCCGCCGCGGCTGATGGCTCCTGACCAAGAACCATGCGTAAGCGAGCTATCACGTCGCAGCTGCGGTATCACCGCCGCCGCCCCGGCCGCAACGGGCCGGCGTTGCCGACTACCCGCATGGCGGCCGTTTTTGCAGGAGGAATACTCGGCTCGGCACTGCGGACAGTCACCGGAGAGTTGATCACCGCCTCCCCGGGCCGCTGGCCGCTGGCGACCCTGACGGTGAACCTCACCGGAGCCCTCGTCCTCGGTACGTATCTCACCAGGCGGCAACGGGCCGTGACCCGGCTGTGGTCGTTGCATCTGTGGGCCATCGGCATGCTGGGGTCGCTGACCACGTTCTCCGCGTTCAGCGTTGAAGTCTTTGACCTGTCCCGAGGAGGCCACGTGCTCACGGCGTGTGGATATGCCGCGGTGTCGACATTCGGCGGGTTGGCAGTGGCCTTCGCCGGAGGGCGGCTGGCGAGGGGCATCTCATGAGCGTGCTCTTCATGACGGTGTCGGGCGCTTTCGGGGCCGCAGCCCGCTACGGAATGTCGGGTGTAGTGCAGCGCCGCAGTGGCGCCCGCTTTCCCGCCGGAACGGCAGCGGTCAACCTGCTGGGTGCCTTCGCGGCCGGTGTCGTCGCCGGTGCTGCTTCCCCCGGCAGCGTCGTTTTCTCGCTGGGGGTCGGCTCTCTCGGTGGTTTCACGACGTTCTCCACCTGGATGGTGGAGACGCTTGCCCTGACCACCCGGCTGCGGGCCCATGTGGCAGCCTCGGCCAACCTGGCAGCAGTCCTTGCAGCGGGTGTAGCGCTGGCGGCACTCGGCTATAACCTGACTGCCTGAGATGGAGGCACATGGAGAACCCACCCGACATACGGCTGCTCCGCATCTTCATTGGGGAGTCCGATACGTGTGATGGCCGGCCCCTCTATCAGGCGATCGTCGAGACTCTGCGCACCGAAGGCCTCGCCGGCGCCACCGTGCTTCGCGGAATACAGGGCTTCGGCAAGTCGAGCCGTCTGCACACCGCCCACATTCTGCGGCTGTCCGAAGATCTTCCCATCGTCATCGAATGCGTCGACAGGGCAGAGAAGATCGAGGACATCCTTCCCACCCTCGACGGGATGATCGGCGACGGCCTGCTCACCTTGGAGAAGGTCGACGTGAGGATCTATCGGGCGGGGGAGCCGAACTGAATCAACGCGCTTGGTGATCGCCACCCGGCTCGCCCCCATGGGCATCTGACGCCGATGGCTCGATGTGGATGGTCCGCTCGCGATGGTGGTGGCGGCCGGGCACCGGGCGGTGAGCAGGATCGTCGATGAAGACGCTGTCTCCCTCGAGGTGGAGGAGGCTGGCCCCGTAGGCGGCGGTGAGATTGGTGGCGGTCAGCGCCGTTTCCGGCGGCCCCCATGCGACCACCCGCTTCGACAGCAGAATGACGTGGTCGGCCGCCATGGCCTCCGCCAGATCATGGGTGGACATGACGACGGTCGTTGCCCGGTTGCGTTCATCGTGGATGACCTCGTCGATGGCCAGTGCCGAGGGCAGGTCGAGGCCGGTGAGCGGCTCGTCGAGGAGGAGCATGGCGTGTTCCTGCGCCAGACCCTGGGCGACGAAGACCCTCTGTCGCTGCCCGCCGGAGAGCTCGTGCAATTGGCTCCCCGCCAGGCCGGTGATTCCCATGCGTGCCATCGCCCGCTGCACCGCACGCCGGTCCGAGTCCTTCAGCCGACCGTGAGGCCCGGTGGCTGTGTAGCGGCCCATCGTCACCACCTCGCGCACCGTCACGGGAAGTGCTTCGTTGACTTTGGTCGTCTGCAGCACGTACGCGGGGGCGGGCTCGGCCAATGCTGCAGCCACCTGCAGCGATCCCGACGAGGGGCGCATCAACCCGGCGATGCCGTTCAGCAGGGTCGACTTGCCCGATCCGTTCGGCCCGATGAGAGCAGTGATGCGGCCCGCGGGAATGTCGAATGACGAAGAAGCCACCGCCACCGTGCTCCCGTAGCGCAACTCAACATCGGTTGCCTTCACCGCGGGGGTCACCGGCATCTGGTGCACCTGCCTTCGATCTCCAGGGAATGGGTGGATGCGGCGAACCCGGCGTTGTCGGCGGCCTCCGCTGCCAGACGCTGCAGTCCGGCTTCCTCTTCAGGATCGAGATGAATGTCGCTCACCATTCCACAGTCGCGGCATACCAGATGATGGTGATGGCCGGCCAACCATTCGGCCAGCTCGAAGCGGGTCACGCCGCGGCTGCCGGTGTGAGCTACCAGCACACCGGCCTCCTCGAGGACCGCCAGGGAACGGTAGAGAGAAGACAGCGGCACCCGGCGGCGCATGTCGCCGTACAACTCGGCGGCGGAGCGGGGTCCCAAGGCGCGTGACAGGCCATGCAATACGGCCCGGCGCCCCCGGGTGAAGCGCACCCCGCTGCTGACGAGCCGATCGCGAACACGGGCTTCCACAGCGTCTTGCATGGGATTGGGTGCCTCGATAGCCTCATCTTAAGATTGATTCTCATTTTCAACAAGGAAGGACCGTTCTGCGAACCGGAGTCGTGTCGGTTGCAGTGCTGGCGCTGACCGTGGCTGCATGCGGCGGTGGAGAAGGCTCCCGCGGTGGGGACGGCGGACCGCTGGTGGTGGCCACAACCACCATCCTCGGTGACGTGGTCCGCAACGTAGTCGGCGACGATGGGCAGGTCGATGTGCTGCTGGCCCCGGGAGTGGATCCCCACGAATACCAGGTGTCGCCGCGCCAAGCACAGAGGCTGGCGGAGGCCGATCTGGTGGTAACGAACGGGCTCGGCCTGGAGGGGACGCTGGCTATCCGCGCCGCCCGCGCCCGCGGAGCGCGGTCGGCA
>CAZIEQ010000211.1:0-4585 GCA_964538725.1 uncultured Acidimicrobiia bacterium
GCATGGGCGATGGCCTGTCCGGGGGATCCAGAACGGGCGGCTGATCTGGCTCGCCAGGGGGGGGGCACGTTTTCACCGGGGCGTCAATCCCCTCCAGGAACTTGTCCACGGCCCAGTGCTGGGCCAGACGGAGATGGATTCCGCGGCGGCGCGCCGATACCCCCCCCCACCACGGGCTCGGAGAGCGGGCAAGCCAGAGGAGAGCCGAAGCCGAGCCTCTCCGCTGCCTCCTGGGCCACGAAGAGCACTGCCTGCATGCCGAAGAGCAGCCACAGTGGCAGCCGTCCCGCGGCGCGGTGGCCCGTCTCGATGAGTGCGACGCCGACCATGAGAGCCGCGGCGGCGACCACCACCGGAGCGGCCAATGCCAGGTAACCGTGGACGTGGACCGACCCCGAGGCGTGGACATGGGCCGCGGGCGCCACTCCGTAGGCGATGAAGTGGCCCAGCAGCGCCCCCGCCCCCGCCAACGGCAGCAGGCGTCCCCAGGCGACACGGCCACCGGCCGGACCTATGAACGGCATCAGATCAGGTTAGGCAAGGCTTGGTCCGAGCGACGTTCAGGATCCCCCAAGATACGCCGCCAGGAAACCGTGCATGCGGTTGCGAGCCTGCGAGGCGATGGGGATGGGGAAAGCGTCGAAGGCGTGAATGCCTCCGGGGTAGATGGCCAGCTCGGCCCGGTTGCCGGTGGCAACCCACCGTCCGTGCATGAATATCGAGTCTTCCAACAACGGGTCGAGAGTTCCCACGGTGAACAGTGCAGGGGGCATATCGGTCAAATCGGCCAGGAATGGGCAGGCGTCGGGGTCTTCCCGCAGCGCGGCATCGGGCAGGAAGCCCTCCGAGAAGAACGCCATCACTTTGTCGTTGAGGACCAGCGGACGGTTCCCCCAGGCACGCAACCCCGGGGTGCCTCTCATGTCGTATTGGCCATACACCAGGTTGGCGGCTGCAAAACCCGTGTAGCCGTGGCGATCCCGCATCCGAAGCATCGTCACCGCCGCCAGGTGGGCCCCCGCCGATTCACCGCCGATGCAGATGCGGTCGGTGCCGAACTCGGTGGAGGCATGATCCGCCAGCCAACAGGCGGCGGCTTCGCAGTCGTCGGGCCCCGCCGGGTAGGGATTCTCCGGTGCCAGGCGGTAGTCCACACTCACGGTTGCCACGCCACAGGCACGGGCCAGGTTCTCGTTGCCCACGTCACTGTGATGGGCGGCCCCCAGAGTCCACCCGCCACCGTGGATGTGCAGGTAGACGCCGCGTATGCCGGCGTCGGGAACGATGATCCGCAGCGGGATTCGGCCTGCCGGCCCGGGAATAGAACGCTGCTGTGCCCGGTCGCTGAGCTGGAGAGGACCGAAGACGCCTCTCCCTTCCTCGCGGGCCTGCCGCACCTCGGCGACCGGCATGGCGGTGATGTCGGGCATGGAACGGATGAGCTCTTCGACTTCGACGGCGTGTGCCGCCACCTTGGGGTCGATCTTCTCGGGTTGGAACAGGTCCGGGTCCACAGAGCCCTCCTCAGTCGGCCACTGCCATCGCCATCACCATGGCATCGGTGTCGGTGTGGGTGATCGTCACCAGCACCGAGGTGACGCCGAGGGTGGCGGCCCGGCTCTTCGCGGTGCCGTACAGGTTGACGCGGGGCTGGCCACCGCCGGTCACCTCGACGTCGGTCCAGCGTATCCGCCTCCATCCGGTGCCCATACTCTTCATCACGGCCTCCTTGCCGGCGAAGCGGGCGGCAAACCGCCGTGCCGGGTTGGCGAAACGGCCCGCATAGTCCTGCTCGTGACGGGTGAAGCAGCGCTGGGCGAAGCGCGGGTAGCGGTGAAGCAGGTCCTCCACCCGGGCGATCTCGGCGAGATCTATGCCGATACCGACGATACGCACAGGGCTCTTCTACTCCACCGTGACGCTCTTGGCCAGATTGCGCGGCTGGTCGATGTCGTGGCCGCGGTCCCTGGCGACGTAGTAGGAGAGCAGTTGCAGCGGCACGATCGACAGCACCGGGCTGAAACGGTCGTCGGTGTGGGGGATGCGGATCAGGGTGTCGGCGTGGTCGGCCACCTTGGTGTCGTCGTCGTAGCAGACCGCGATCACCGACGCTCCCCGCGCTCTGACCTCCTCCAGAGCCGAAGCGGTCTTGTCGTACACGTGGCTCTGGGTGATCACCGCCAGCACCGGGGTGGCGTCGGTCACCAGGGCAAGGGTGCCGTGTTTCAGCTCGCCGGCGGGCATGGCCTCCGAATGCAGATAGGAAATCTCCTTCAGCTTGAGAGAACCCTCCATGGCGATGGGATAGTCGAGGCCGCGGCCGATGAAGTAGATGTCGTCGACACCGTCGAGCAGCTTGGCGACGGATTCGACGTCCTCGGCGCTTTGCAACACCGCGGCGACCTGGTCTCCGAGGCCGAGGAGTGTGGCAGCCATGGTGCGGGCGGCGCCATCGTCGATGTCACCCCGGGCGATCCCGACCCTCATCGCCAGCAGGTATTCGGCGACCAGCATCGCCACATACGCCTTGGTGGAGGCCACTGCGATCTCGGGGCCGGCACGGGTGTAGATGATGTCGTCGGCGAGACGGGCGAGGGTGCTGCCGACGCGGTTGGTGATGGCGAGTACCCGGCCGCCTCTGCGCCGGGCGAGCCGGGAGGCTTCCAGCGTGTCGGCGGTCTCCCCCGACTGGGAGATGGCGATCACCAGGTCGCCTGGCTGGATGAGCGGGTCGCTGTAACGCAGTTCATGGGCATAGGTGCATTCGGTGGGAATGCGGCAGATCCCTTCGAAGACCTCCTTGGCGACCAGACCGGCATGGAACGCGGTGCCACATGCCGTTATCCAGATCCTGGAAAGCCGGCGGGCGAACTCGTCGTCGAAAGACACCCCGTCGAGGGCCACAGTCCCGGCCGCGTCGACCCGGCCGCGGATCGTGTCGGCTATCACCGACGGCTGTTCGAAGATCTCTTTGAGCATGAAGTGGTCGTAACCACCCTTCTGCGCCTGCTCGGCGTCCCAGTCGATCCGCATCGGGGCCCGGACGACGGGTTTCCCACCGAGAGCTTCGATGCGAGCACCAGAGGCGGTGATCTCGACCAGCTCACCTTCGTCTATGTAGAGGGCGTCCCGGGTGTGATGCAGCAAGGCGTCGGGGTCGGAGGCGAGGAACATCTCGCCGTCACCGATGCCGACTATCAGCGGGCTCACTTTGCGCACAGCAACGATGCGTCCCGGCTCGGCGCGCGTCATGACGACGAGTGCATAGGCGCCGCTGGCACGGCCAACCGCCCGCTGCACGGCTTCCACCAGGTCGCCGTCGTATTCGGCGGCCACCAGATGGGCGAGTACTTCGGTATCGGTTTCGGAGGCGAACACGGCTCCTGTGGCGAGCAGCTGCTCCCGCAGCTCCAGATAATTCTCGATGATGCCGTTGTGAACCAGCACCACTTCGCGGGCCGGGTCACAGTGGGGGTGGGCGTTGCCGTCGGTGGGGGCGCCGTGGGTTGCCCATCGGGTGTGCCCGATACCTGCCGTACCGCTGAGCGGGTCGTCTTCGATGAGTTGTGTCAGCCGGCTCAGCTTGCCGGCGGCTTTGCGGATCCGAAACCGCTCACCGGAGGTGACGGCCACACCGGCCGAGTCGTAGCCGCGGTACTCGAGGCGGCGCAGGCCGTCCAGAAGGATTGGAGTTGCCTGCTGCGGCCCCACGTAGCCCATGATTCCGCACATAGATCTCCCTTCGCTCGGGGAGACCGGTGACAACGGGATTTCCCGTCTCACACCGATGCGGTCTCTGTCCGCGGGGTCACCCCCTGGTTTTCCTCCGCACCGTCACGACCGTGAGCAGCCGAGAGGGCATCCGCCGAATGTTTCGATACTCCCTCTTCCTCGTCACCTCTTGCGAGGTCAGGCGCTTCAGCTTGTCTGTCGCCGGTCTTGGTGATTCCTTCGGTAGTCCCTGCACCCTCCTTGAGATCGGCAGGAATGAGCCATGATACCGGCCGTGACGGCGTCCGGACTTTCCCCGCTGCTGCCGGCTCTGTTCTCAGCTTTCCGGTGGGTAGGCGTACACCACTCCCGGGTTGAGGGAAGGAAAGCCGCGCCACCACACAAACTGGTAGCCGGCGGTGATGTAATCCGCGATCACACAGCCGGCAGAGTCTCCGGACGGCAGGTTCGGCGGCAGACCGTCACATGCCACCGGGAACATCTCGACGAAGAACTCTGCGGTGCTCAGGTCGATGGTGGCGGTGGGCGACAGGTTGAGCAGCGTCACCTCAGCGCACTGTGGCTCGCATGGGTCGACGGTCAACACCACAACGTCATCGCTCTCCGCGGGGACCTCCACTTCGTAGGTATCGACACATTGTTCCAACAGGGCTCCCTGCGGGGTGGCCTCCAAAGCCGTCATCAGCGGTCCTCGGTCCCCGGCGGCGATCTCGTCGAGGGTGGCGGCTCCCACCAGGTTCTGCAGGCAGGATTCCGACGCCACCGGCTGCACCGACCACCAGCTGGTGGTGAAACCCAGCAACGCATCGACGCACTCGTCGTTGAATCCGCCGCGCGGCGCCGCAGAGGACTG
>CAZIEQ010000212.1:0-4579 GCA_964538725.1 uncultured Acidimicrobiia bacterium
GCTGGTCCAACCCACCACGCGCGCAGCGTGCGCGATCACCGGCGAGCTCAACCGCCAGATCACAGAGCTCGAGGCCGCCCTCGCGAACCGTTTTGAACAACACCCGGACGCCGCCATCCACCTCTCCCAGCCAGGACTCGGTGATGTGCTCGGCGCCCGGGTGCTCGGCGAGTTCGGGGACGACCCCGAACGCTACGCCAGCGCCAAGTCTCGCAGGAACTACGCCGGCACTTCACCCATCACCGTCGCTTCCGGAAAGAAACGCGCCGTGTTCGCCCGCTACGTAGGCAACCGGCGTCTCTACGACGCCATCGACCAATGGGCGTTCTGCTCGCTGTCCGCCAGCCCCCGCTGCCGGGCCTACTACGACCAACGCAGAGCCGCCGGTGACCTCCACCACCAAGCACTCAGAGCCCTCGGCAACCGCCTCGTCGGCATCCTCCACGGGTGCCTCCGACACCGCACCCGCTACGACGAACACACCGCATGGGGACACCGCCAAGCGACCGCAGACAAGATCGCCGCTTGACAAGCTGGACCCCTGAGGTGTCTAGCCCGCTCCGTCAGGTGTCATCACCGCCAGCCCGGCGCCTGCATCGGCCACCGACAGAATACGCCTGCCCGGCTGTAGCGCGGGATGGGGGTCGGCGACGTCGAAACCTGCCGACCGCCAGCGCGATGCCACGGATTCCAGCGGCTCATCGGTCACGAGAGCAACACCGTAGAGGCGGGCGGTTGCAACACTCTCCTCAATGACTTCGACCACGGTGCCCGCCCTGAGGAACGCCGTCGGGCGGCCCCTGACTTCAGTGCGGAGACGCAGGTCGACGCCTGCAAGCGTCAGAATCTCCAGCGCCCGGTCGAGGTGGGGGACCAGTACGACGACGTGGTCTACCGCCCAACCCTCCTTCTCATCCGCCGCGGGCATGGAGATCTCGGCAACACCGAGTTCGGGAGTGGGGCCGTCCCACAGCCAGCCGTGCAGACCACCGCCGACGGTGGTCGTACCGAGCGATGCAGGATCGTCAAAGCCGAGATCGTGCCAGGGGATCGGAAGGCGCACAGCGAGAAGTCTCATCGGGATCAGGATGCCACGGATGCGGCGCCCGCGGTGCCTCTACAACCGATAAGGCTGGCCCAAGGAGCCCCCGTCGCCTGCTCCCCCGCACTTCCCCAAACGAGGTCAATGAGCGATGTCGGCACCTTGGGCCAGCATCGCCGACCTTACGAAGGCGGCCCGGGGTGGGTCAAGATGGTCGCCGCCGTCCCCACCACGACTCTACGTGGCCGGTGGGACCTGCATCCGAGTCCTGTGAACACCTTCAGTCACTGCAAGGCCCAGTTATCCAACAATCCACAGGTTGTCACAAACACTTATGAACAGCCCCTTTGAACATCTTCCTCAAGGGTTTTTCTCGCGTTTCGAGGCCGCAGACAAACCCGCCGCGGTCCATCCTGCGCCATACGCACTCCTGCCTCCCTCGTGGCCACCCGTTCACACGACCGCCGACCGGGGATCGTCGGCCCACATGTGTTTCACCGCGCCGAGAAGAGCACGCACCTCGCCGGCGGTCACGGGAGGATGCCGTCGTACAGCTCCAGCATCCGGTCGGCGCTGGTCTCCCAGTTGAAGCGACGGGCATGGTCGACACCTGCCGCTTGCATCGAGTCGGCAAGGCTCGGATCTCTCAGAATCGAGGCCAGCGCGACCGCGTAGTCGGCCGGATCGTGCCCGGCGACCAGTATCCCGGAGCGGCCGTCATCCACCGCGTACCTGAGACCACCCACCGCAGAGGCAACCACCGGTCTTCCGGCCGCTTGAGCCTCCACAGCCACCATTCCGAAACTCTCGGCCCGGGAGGGAACCACCACCACGTCGGCTCCCCGATAGCAGTCCACCAACTCTTCGTGGGCAACCGGCGGGCACCACACAACGCGGTCGGCCAGCCCCAGCTCGGAGGCGAGAGCTCGCGTCCGTTTCAGCTCCTGGTCCCCTCCGACACCCGACGGTCCCCCTACAACCAGCAACCGCACTCCGCCGAGAACCGGGGAACTGAGAGCCCGCAGCGCGACGTCGATCCCTTTGAGGCGCTGTAGTCGCCCGGCGAAGAGGATCAGTGGACCCGCCCCGAGTCCGAGCCGGGAACGCGCCAGCTCCCTGTCTCCCGGAGTGAAGACGCTGTGATCGACGCCGGGAGGCGAGATGCAGAGTCGCTCCGGGGCAGCGTCGTAGTGCTCGAGCAGGTCACGGCTCTCGGCTGGGGTGGAGGCTATGACACAATCCGACTGGGCCACCACCCCGTGTTCGGTTCTGATACGCAGTAGACCGACAGGAGGGTCGAGAGGATGGCGGAGGGCGTCCTTGATCCGGCCGAGGGTGTGGAAGGAGTTTGCCAGGGGAACGTGCAGGGCCTCCTTGACGAGCACACCTGCCCAGCCGGACAGCCAGTAGTGGCTGTGCACCACTTCATAGGAGCGGCGGTCGAGGTAGGAGAACTTGATCACTCCCTCCGCGAACGACCCCACTGTCTCGGCGAGGCCGACGGTGCCGGCACCTTCCAGCCCGGTGTCGACATGGATCACCCGGTAGCCGTCCCCAACCGGCACGACAGGCTCCAGGTCCGGATGGGAGCGGCGGGTGAACACGTCCACGGCTACTCCGCGCCGCGCCAGTGTGCGGGCCAGCTCATTGACGTATACGTTCATGCCGCCGGCGTCGCCGCTGCCGGGACGCTCCATAGGAGAAGTGTGAATGGACAGGAATGCGACCTGACGAATCATGCGGCCACCGTATACAAGGGTCGGGGCTGCGCCCCGAGACGGAACTTGTAGCTCTCGTCACCTTTGAGGAAATCGAATCGCCGCCGCCCCTCGTCGATGGACTGCTCGATGAGCAAACCCACCATCACCTGGCCGGGCGACGCGGCGCCTGCCTGTGGGTCGTACCCGCTGTTGTACAGGTAGTAGGTGTCATCGTCTGCGAAGGCGAACGCCGCCGCTGCCGGCTTTCCGCTACCGGCGCGCAGCACGTCGATGCGCGCACCCGGTACTGCCAGCAGGCTGGAGAAGAACGCCGCCATGTCCGCAGACATGAAACTCCCCTTGCGGCCGGCGGACTGCCGGTGCAGAGCGACGAATTCGTCCAGGTATTCCCGGCCGGTGGTGAGGACGGGGGATCCGAGCTGCGACTCGAATCGGCGCCGCTTTCGTCGCAGCTCATGCCGCTGCTTGTTGCCCAACACCTTTAGGTAGCCGTCGTAGTCCGCGGGGAGTTCAACAACCGCACACACCGCGTCTTGCCTCACCGTCGCCGAACGGCCTGCGGCCACCAGTCCGCATTCGACCACTTCAGCGGCCGCCGCAGGGAGGCTGTCGCATCGCCATATGGCGTCACCCCCCAGATGACGAGCGACCGCAGTCACCAGCTCGGCAGATCCGGGGCCGAGCGGGCAGTGATAGTCGGTGACGTCGGCGTCGCCGGCGAGAGCGATCTCTCTACCGACGCGAGTCAAGGCCAGCAGGCCGTCACCGGATTCGGCCAGCAACAACTCGCCGTGTCCACGATGGCGCCACCACGCGGAGAGGAACACCGGCCCGGGGAACGGTCCCGTTGTCGGGTCGACGGCGGGAAGGGCGAATCCCGGCGCGGCGAAGTCGGTGTGCAGCTTCACTATGCCGGCACCATTTCCAAACGGCCGACGACGCGACCACCCCCATGAACGTCAGGGGATGTCACCTCGGCAAGCCGATCACGCTGCCAGCGGCTCGTCAAGCCAAGAGCGACGAGTGTTGAAGAAGCGGCAGCCATCGCCGGGGCCGAAGACCCGTCCCACGACTTCACCGCCAGGCCCAACCGACCGATGACGGCCACACCCAGGCAGCCGGCCGCTCCCCCCTTCACCGCCGCGGGCAGCACCCGGGCAAGCTCGGCTTCGGGCAGCGAGGCACCCGCGGTGAGCGCGGCGAAACGATGCATCGCATCCGCCACCTCGGCGAACCGGGGCTGGGTTGCCAGCAGACGGAAGGCTGCGGCGAGCGACCGCGCCGATGCGCGAAAAGTGGGCACGCCGCAGCCGTCGACACCCACCGGACCGGGATCGTGCCCGAGCACCTCCCCCATGAGCTCCAGGATCCGCGCCTGCAGGGGATGGTCGGTTTCCCAATAGCCGGCAACGGGCCAACCCTGAGCGAGACACGCCCGCAGCATCGCAGTGTGTTTTCCCGAGCAGTTGTGAAACGGGCGCCGCTGCTGACGATGCCCTGCGGCGAGGACGAGCTGGTATACGCGCTGCGGCTAGGTCAGCCCCCAGCGCTACTCCCGCGTGGTGATTGACCCCTCTGTGGTGTCCCCTGTTGAAGATCCTCCTCACTGCCTCCTGGACGGCGGGCGTCCTGGTCTGTCCACCTACCAGGATGGCTTCATCTATGTCTTCGGGAGAGAGCCTGGCGTCAGCCAGGGCCTGCTGGCAGGGGCCGATGGAGCGCTCGATCAAGTCCTCCACCAACTGCTCCAGCTTGGCCCGGGTCAGCTTCATGGTCAGGTGCTTGGGCCCTGAGGCATCAGCGGTGATGAAGGGCA
>CAZIEQ010000213.1:0-4544 GCA_964538725.1 uncultured Acidimicrobiia bacterium
GCTCGGCCAGCAGGCGGCGTTTCACCTCTTCCACGAAATAGGGATAACGGTCGGTGACGGCGAGAGGCGCCAGATCCAAAGCTGCTCTGTCGGCCGCGGCGGCTGTGTCGGCGGTGACCCATCCCAGGTCGAGCATCTTGT
This sequence comes from uncultured Acidimicrobiia bacterium, assembly GCA_964538725.1. Lineage (GTDB taxonomy): Bacteria > Actinomycetota > Acidimicrobiia > Spongiisociales > JAOTWH01 > CAZIEQ01. The sequence goes on from CAZIEQ010000213.1 coordinate 142, forward strand.
CGAGCACGACGCGGCGTCGCTGCCGTGCCGAGTCGGGATGCCGATACGGGTCGGTGGCGGCGGGGGAGCGGAGCATGGCGGCCAGAAGGGCCGCTTCGGCGAGGTCGAGTGCAGCGGCGTCCTTGCCGAAATAGGTACGCGCCGCCGCTCCGATGCCGTATGCGCCGTTGCCGAAATAGACGGTGTTCAGATACCGTTCCAGGATCTCCTCTTTGCTGAGCCCGGCTTCGAGGCGCAGCGCCATGCCGAGTTCGGCCAGCTTGCGTTCCACCGAGACTTCGGAGGTGAGCAGCACGTTCTTCAAGTACTGCTGGGTGATCGTGGAGCCGCCTTCGACGACCCGGCCTGCCTGGATGTCGGCTGCCAGTGCCCGTGCCAGAGCACGCAGATCGATTCCGGGATGTTGCCAGTAGCGTTCATCTTCGATGGCCACCACCGCGTCGATGATGTGGCGGGGAAGGTCGTCGTAGCCGACCAGGACGCGGTTCTCCCCTGCATGCCAGTCGGCGAGAACCGAACCGTCCTCTGCGTAGACGATGGTGGTGAGCGCCCCCTCACCGATCCCGGGGTCGGTCAGCGGATCGACGCCGCAGGCGGCGGCGACGAGGGACAGCGCGGAGATGATCGCCCAGCTGCGACGCACGGCACATCCATCGTAACCGGAGGCATGCTGCGGGAGATGGCGGTGCCGGCGGTACCCTCGCCGCCCATGGATCCGGTTGAACGCCAGTTGGAACACATTCTGCGAACCGTCGACCGGGTGGTTCCCGAAGGGGAGCTCGCCGCCCGTATCGGGCAGGGGGAGCCGCTGCGGGTCAAGCTCGGTGTCGACCCGACGGCACCCGACGTGCATCTCGGCTGGGCGGTCGTGTTGGATCTGCTGCGCCGCTTCCAGGAGATGGGGCACATCGCCGTGTTGATCGTCGGTGATTTCACCGGGCAGGTCGGTGACCCTTCCGACCGTTCGGTGACCCGCAAACGTCTCTCTGCTCGTGAGGTCGACGGCTATGCCGCCAGCTGCCTGGAGATGCTGCGCCCGCTGCTTCTCGAGGACCGCCTCGAGATCAGGCGCAACTCCGAATGGCTGGGAGCAATGGACATGGCGGCGGTGCTCGACGTCACCGCCCAGGTGACGGTGTCGCGCATCCTGGAGAGGGAGGACTTCGCCCGCCGTCTCGACCGGAACGAGCCGGTGTCGATGCTCGAGCTCATGTATCCGCTGTTACAGGGCATGGACTCGGTGGCGGTGCACGCAGACGTGGAGATCGGCGGCACCGACCAGCTGTGGAACCTGCTGGTGGGGCGCGACCTGCAGGCGCGTCACGGCCAGGAACCGCAGATCGCGATGACGGTGCCGCTGCTGCTGGGGACCGACGGCTCCCGCAAGATGTCGCAGTCGTTGGGCAATTACATCTCGGTGAGGGACGACCCGGCGGACATGTTCGGCAAGACCATGTCGATACCCGATGCCCTCATCGTCGAGTATTTCCGCCTCACCACCAGCCTGTCCCTCGGCGAGATCGCGGCCATCCAAGCCGGGCTTGCGGCGGGGGACACGCACCCCGGCGAGGCGAAACGCCGTCTCGGCAGGTCGATCGTCGACCGTTTCTGGGGTGAGGAGGCGGCGGCAGACGCCGAGGCCGCGTTCGACAGGGTCTTCCGGGAACATCGCGCCCCCACAGACGTCGAGGAGGTCGACTTCACCGCCGCCGGCGACGTTTGGTTGCCGGGACTTCTCAAAGAGCTGGGCCTGGTGGCTTCCAGCAGCGAAGGCCGCCGCATGGTGACCCAGGGCGCGGTCAGGGTGGACGGCGCGAAGGTGGCGGGGGAGAACATGACGGCGGCCGCACTGGCGGGCTCCATCCTCCAGGTTGGGAAACGGCGCTTCATCAGGCTCGTCGGGAGTGAGTGAGCCGGCGCGGCCCTGGTGGCAAACGGGGGTCATCTACCAGATATATCCCCGCAGCTTCCGCGACTCGAACGGAAGCGGCGTCGGGGACCTGGCCGGCATCACATCCAAGCTCGACTACGTGGCCCGGCTGGGAGTCGATGCAGTGTGGATTTCCCCCTTCTACCCGTCGCCGATGGCGGACTTCGGCTACGACGTCGCCGATTACACCGACGTCGACCCCATGTTCGGCAGCATCGACGACTTCGACCGGCTCGTCGTCCGAGCACATCAGCTCGGTTTGCGGGTGATCATCGACTGGGTGCCCAACCACACCTCGGATCGGCATCGGTGGTTCGTCGAATCCGCTCGCTCCCGTAGCAGCCCGAAGCGCAATTGGTATGTATGGCGCGACGCTGCGCCCGGCGGCGGGGAACCCAACAACTGGCTGAGCGTCTTCGGCGGCCCGGCCTGGGAGTGGGATCCCACGACCGAGCAGTACTACCTGCATTCCTTTCTCCGCCAGCAGCCCGACCTCAACTGGCGTAATCCCGAAGTGGAGCATGCGATGGCGGCCACGCTGCGGTTCTGGCTGGACCGCGGGGTGGACGGTTTCCGAATCGATGTTGCCCACTTCATCATGAAGGACCCCGCCATGCGAGACAATCCACCGGCGTCGGGTTCGGGCGGGCATCGCGACTGGGGGCCGTATGGAGACCAGGATCATCTCCACGACAAGGGCCATCCGGATGTGCACGCCGTGTTCCGCAGGCTGCGGCGACTGGTGGATTCCTATCCGGGTGGACGGGTCACGGTCGGGGAGATACACGTCTTCGACTGGCCGCTGTGGGCGTCCTACTACGGGGCGACCCTTGACGAGCTGCACATGCCGTTCAATTTCGGCCTCGTCGACCTGCCGTGGGACGCCGCGGAATTCGGCGCGGTGATCACGTCGGTGGAGGCCAGCCTGCCCCAAGGCGCCTGGCCCAACTATGTGCTCGGCAACCACGACGAGCCTCGCCTGGCGTCGCGTTTCGGCAGCAGACAGGCGCGGCTGGCCGCCATGCTGCTGCTCACCCTGCGGGGGACCCCGACGTTGTACTACGGCGACGAGATCGGGATGCGGGAAGGACCGGACCGGGGTCTGGACCCTTGGGGGAGGCGCTGGGGGGGGAGGAGCCGCGATGGCTGTCGCACCCCGATGCAGTGGGACGACGGTCCACATGGAGGTTTCTCCGATGCGGCAAGTGCCGCTCCCTGGCTGGCACTCAACGGGGACTGCGAAGCCCGCAATGTGGCCGCTCAGGAGCGCGACCCTCGATCTCTGCTGCACCTGTACCGTCGCCTGCTGGCACTGCGCCGTTCCCGGCCCGCCCTGCAGAGTGGTGACATGGAGATGCTCGCCTGCGATGGCGGTGTGCTGGTGTACAGGAGGAAGATGGCCGGCGCAGCTGCGGTGACCACCGTGCTCAACTTCACCGACGAAGAGAGGGAGTTGACCATCGACGCTGGGGTGTACCGCCTCTCGACGGACATGGATCGCCGCGGTCCGGCGGGATCTGCGGTCGTTCTCCGCCCCGTCGAGGGAATCCTCGTCGAGAGCGGCATCTGAGCGCTGCGTTGGCTAGCCTCGAGGTCATGGCAGCCATCGACCTCGAGAACGTCGGCAAGTTGTATCCCGGAGGGACGCGTGCCGTCGGTGAGGTCGATCTCGCCATCGAAGACGGCGAGTTTCTCGTTCTGGTAGGGCCCTCCGGCTGTGGAAAGTCGACGATTTTGCGGATGATCGCCGGTCTCGAGGAGATCAGCGAAGGGAAGGTCACCATCGGCGAACGGGTGGTGAACGACGTCCCGCCCAAAGACCGGGATATCGCCATGGTGTTCCAGAACTACGCCCTCTATCCCCACATGACCGTGTATGACAACATGGCCTTCGGCCTCAAGCTGCGCAAACTTCCCAAGCAGGACATAGACGAGCGGGTTCGGGAAGCAGCCGACATTCTCGAACTGGCCGACTTCCTCAACCGGCGGCCGCGTGCCCTTTCCGGAGGCCAGCGGCAGCGGGTGGCGATGGGACGGGCAATCGTGCGCAACCCGGCGGCTTTTCTGATGGACGAGCCGCTGTCCAACCTGGACGCCAAGCTACGCGTCCAGATGCGTACGTCCCTCCACCGTCTCCACAACCAGCTCGGCACGACGACCGTATATGTGACTCACGACCAGGTGGAGGCGATGACCCTGGGTGATCGGGTTGCGGTGCTACGTGCCGTGTCGGAGGCCCGCCCGCACAACCTGCAACAGGTGGCCGCCCCAACCGAGCTGTTCCATGATCCGGTGAACCTGTTCGTTGCCGGTTTCATCGGCAGCCCCGCCATGAACCTGGTCTATGTCACGTTGAGCGGCCAAGGCGACAGGGTGCAAGCCGAGTTCGGTCGGCATCGCCTCGACATCGACCGGCGGGCGGTGGAGCGGCCTTCCGGCATCGGAAGACACATGGGGCGGGCGATAGTCATGG
>CAZIEQ010000214.1:0-4498 GCA_964538725.1 uncultured Acidimicrobiia bacterium
GCCCCCCCCGCGTGTGGGGCAGCCGGTGGTGGGGGGTGCGCCTGGGGACCCGGTGTTTGTTGGGGGGCCGCCGGGGGAGCCTCCTGTTGTTGGGGAGCCTGTTGTTGGGGAGTCGCCGGTTGTTGGGGGGCCGCCTGGTGAGCCTCCGGTTGTTGACAGTCCGCCGGTGGAGCCGCCGGTGGAAGGGCCATCCCCTGCGGAGGGACCCGAACCGGAACCGGCGGTGCCGGCGACACCGCGAGGCTCGCTGGGACCATCTTTCCCACCGGCCGAGATACCGGGAGGGGCCGCCGGGGCGGGCGTGGCCGGAGGCGCCACCGTGGCCACCGCTGGCGATCTGCCGGCGGTAGCGGGACCACGCGGTCTCGGCGCCGCTCCTCCTCCTCCTCCTCCTGAAGGTGCCGGGGCGGCGGGGATGGCCGCCGGTGCTGCGGCCATCGAAGAGCCACCACCTCCGCAGGTGCAGAGCATCGGGGCCGCTCCACCCCCCGACGAACCGCTGCCCGGTGCCGCCTACACAGGCGCAGAGGAAGGGGCGGAAGGCATCGATCAGGGAGAAGACTGGACGCCGACCCAAATCGGCGATTGGGTGCAGTCTGTGGTTTATGGCGCCGGAGTGTTGGACGACCAGACCGTCGCCGACATCGGTGGTGTGGTGAGAGGGACTGTGGGGGCCGCACATGTGCCGGTGGAAAACCTGGTCGGCTCGGATCTGGGCGGAGCGGTGATCCGCGGCATCGGGTCGGCGCCGACGGGTGGAGTGCAGTTCGATGTGGAGACGGGCCTCGGCACTGGAGGGGCGGTTGTCGTTGGCGTGGAACAGGGCCGGCTGACTGCGGACATCGCCATAGGCGTCGCGGCCGTCGCCGGTCCCGGCATACGCCTTGCCTTGCGGCGGGTCAATGCCGCCCTACGGTCCCGGCGCAGCCAGGTGACAGAGCTGTCCTACGCAGCGGACGACCAGTCGATCACCGTGACGACGGGCTGATTCACTTGCCGAAGAACATTCCGAGGCCGCCTACTACGGCGAGATAGGGCCCGACGTGGAGAGCATCGCCGAAGACGTCCCCGATGACATCGAACCTGCCCTGCCCCGAAAGATCGGCGGCAAACCCCATGAGCTGCCATACCGCTGCCAGCGCCAGCACGATGGCTACCGCCCCGGCGATCCTGCGCCACACCGGGTCGACACGATGGCCGAGAATCAGCCCACCGGCGGCCAGCACGATGAGTGCCAACGCATACGAGATGACGGAGCTGCCGGCGTCGACGTCGAACGCGAACGCCAGCGGCAGGTCCCATCCGTCGGCGTTGCCCAGAATCGGCCGCATCCAGGGAAAACCTGCCGCCATTACCAAGATGCCGGCACCCAGTAGGGGAACCGCCCCGAAGGCGGGAGCTGTCGCCGACAAGGCCCGCTGAGCCGGTGTCTCCCCCCGCTTCACTGGGGTGGGCTGCGGTGCCGGCTGCGGCACTGCGGCGACGGTTGCACCAGGATCGGTGTCTACGGATTGGGGACCGGTGGCGAGTAAGCGTCTACCGTCTACCCATGAGTGGTGTCCCCCTTCTGTTTCGACCTGGGCCCAAGCCCCTCGTTCTTCGGTGAGGCGCACTTCCGTGCTGCCGGGCAGGCGGGCCAGCTCCTCCGCGTCGGGATGAGGTTCCACCCACGCCCGGGTGCCATCTGCGGGAACTCGATGGGTGGCTCGCCATTGCGGCGCCTGCTCGAGACGCCTCCCGTCCACCCAGGCGGCTGTCCCGGTAGCCGTTTCGATCCGCGCCCAGGCTCCGCGCTCCTCAACGACCCGCACCGCCAGGCCCCCTTCGACGCGTGCCAGCTCCGCGGCCTCGGGATGTGGCTCCGCCCAGGCGCGAGTGCCACCGTCCGGTACGCGATGCGTGCCAACCCAATCCACCGTATGTCCTCCCTACGCCACCCGGCACCCTACCGGGGGTCATCATCGCCGGCATGCTGGCTATTGTCCGCGGCCATGGCGAGCCGGCTCATGATCGCCCGCATCAAGCCCGACCGGGAGGCCGAATGGCGCCGCCTCATCGAGGAGCTGACCTCCAATCGGCGGGGTGAATGGGCGCAGTCCAATCGGCGTCACGGTGTCCGTCGCATCGCCCTGTGGATGAGCTCCGGCGGTGATGGCCTGCAAACCGCCATTCTCTGCGACGGTCACCGGGGCCAGGACTGGCCTGAGGGACTGGCCCGCTCCGGGGAGGAATTCGACCGCTGGCTTGGATCCCGGCTGGCCGACTTGACTCTGTCCGTGACCGAAGCCGAGCGTCTCGCCGACACCGGGCTCCGGTTCGGCGCCTGGCGGGAATGGAGACGGCGGTGAGGGCCCGTTGGCTGGTCGTCGCCGTCGTCGTAGCGGCATGCGGGTCGGGAAAGTCGGTGTTGGAGACACCCACAACTACGTCGCTGGCGGCGACGTCGACACGACCCGCGGAGGGCTCCACGACGACATTACCGTCGACAACGGCCGCCCCATCGACGACCACCACTGTTACCACGCTGCCGCCGACGACACGCACCAGCACCACGACGACGACCCTGCCACCCAGCAACGACCTGCCCCTTGACGAGATCGTCGACCTGACGTTGAAGGACCTCGACGACTTCTGGGCCCAGGTGCTTCCGGACACATACGGGACTGCATATCAGACCGTCTCCGCCATCGTTCCCTATCGCCCCACTTCTCCCGAGACCATCCCCTCCTGTGGCGGCGAGGTTCCGCCGATCGAAGTTGCCCAGGACAATGCTTTCTACTGCGGATTCGACGATCTCGTTGCCTGGGACGCCGAGTTTCTCTTTCCAGACATCTACGGTGAATTCGGAGATTTTGCCATCGCGCTGGTGTTGGCCCACGAATGGGGTCACGCCATTCAGGAGCGAGCAGCCGTTGCCGGACCCACCATCATGACCGAGCTGCAGGCCGATTGTTTCGCCGGGGCATGGACTGGGGACATCGATGCCGGCAACAGTCCATTCCTCCGTCTTGCCCCGGGCGACCTGGATGAGGCCATGGGAGGTTATCTGCTGTTTCGTGACCCCCCTGGCACGCCCAGCAGCGATCCAGGAGCACACGGCAGTGCATACGATCGCATCAATGCCTTCGCCCAAGGGTTCGATGAGGGTGCTTCTCGCTGCGCCGACTACGAGTCCGGTGATTATCGGGTCATCGACATTCCCCTGACCCAGGAAGACATCGTGACCGGCGGCGACCTGGCGGTCGACGAGGGGATTCCGCTCATCTCTGACGACCTCGACGCCTGGTGGGCACTCACCTACCCCAAGGTGTTCGGAGGCCAGTGGCAGCCGCTGGCCGGTCTGTTCCCCTACGACCCCGACGGCGACATTCCGGTGTGCTCGGGAGTCGACGACTACCGCTTCAACATCTTCTACTGCTCCGAAGGCGACTTCATCGCCTGGGACAACGTCAACCTGCTGCCTTCGGTGTGGGAGTCTTTCGGCGACTTCGGTGTGGCTTTGTTGTTTGCCAACGAGTGGGGCCATGCCGTCCAGTCACGGGCCGGTATCGATCTGGCGCCGCTGCTGGTCGAGCTGCAGGCAGACTGCTTCACCGGGGCGTGGACCGGCGCCGTCGCCAACGGAGACAGCCCCACCGAACTGTTGCTCAGCGCAGGCGACCTCGACGAGGGAATCGCAGCCATGATCAACCTGTCTGATCCCCGCGCTCAGGGGTCGGCCTTCCAGCGCAACGCGTTTTTCTCCGAAGGCCTCGTCGGAGGCCCTGCTGCCTGTATCGGCTGAGGTGGACTCTCCAAGGTGGGTACCGCTCCCGTCCGCTCCTCGGCCAAGCGCGGGATCCTCAAGCCCTGCAAGCGTTCAGCACTGCACAGAACGTGACCCTGAGCTACAACGACGAAGGCCATCTCGTGGACCGGGGCACCACCGAAGGTGCCGATGCAATCATGAAGTTGCTCACCGACGACTGGGGATATGAGGTGATCGGGTCTGATCTCGATCCCAACGACCCGGTCGTCAACTCGGCAACCGAATACATGTTCCAGATGGCAACCATCGGCTATCACATCCTTCATGGAACCCAGACCGTCGTGCTCCCCGCAGACGTCGAGTACAACGGAGTGGTCTACGAAGCGGGAACGCACGAATTCCCCGTCGACGGTCGCTACTGGACCGACTTCGACCGGCGGCATCCCATCGAAGGCCCAGCACGGTCCCAGGCGTGGAGTGGAACAGCCCACGGCTTGTTCGCCGAGCTGGGCGTAGGCACAGTGACACACTCGACCCTGCAACTTGGCATGGGTCTGGCAGGACTGTTCGCCGGCGTCGGAGGAATAACCCTCCTCACCGGAGCAGGGCTGTACTGGGCAAGCCGCGAAGATCGACGGCAACCGGTCCCCATCCCTCTCTCGGCACCCGAGCAAGAAAAGATGCCCGTCGGCTGACTCACCCCTCCGCTCGACAGAGAGAGACCCCCACATCGTACGGGGGCCTCTCCCG
>CAZIEQ010000215.1:0-4473 GCA_964538725.1 uncultured Acidimicrobiia bacterium
GTGCCGCCTGCTGGGCGGACCCGAGCCATTCGCGGACCGGGGCCCGCATGGCGGCCCCCGTTCCCCTTTCCTCACCGCACACGGCGGAGGGAGGTACCGGGAAGGTGGTGACGGGGCCAGCGAGGACTCGGAAGAAGGTCTGCGACGCTCGCAGGGGCTGTCGTCGTGTTGACGATCTGTAGAGCGCGAAAGGCCTGGTTGCCTATACTCCCGGCGGCGACTCCGGTTGGAGGGTCGATAGAAAGCACTGGCCGTCGGGAGGCACGTAGGCATGTTCAACTATGTGGTGCGACGGCTGTTTTACGGCTTCGTCACGCTCCTCGCTCTCAGCATCATCGTGTTCACGTTGATGCAGCTCTCCGGTGGGGGTCCGCTCAACCGGCTCAAGTCGAATCCCCGGATAACCAAGGAACAGGTCGACGACATAACCCATTTCTACGGGCTCGACAAGTCGAAGCCGCAGCAGTATCTGACGTGGGCCAGCGGGTTCGTCAAAGGTGACTGGGGGATCTCCTTCCAAGGCACCCAGCAGGTCAAGGAGCTCATCTTCAGCCGCATCGGTGGGACTCTGCGCCTCATGCTCACTGCTCTCGCCCTGGCGGTGCTGATCGGTGTCCCCTTCGGGATCTACCAGGCGGTCCGCCAGTATTCGTTCTTCGACCAGTTAGGCACGACCTTATCTTTCGTTACGTTCTCGACGCCCATCTTCATCATCGGCATCGGCCTGCAGATTCTGTTAGCGATCTACATGGAGCGCTGGACCGGCATCAAGTTCTTCTACACGGCCGGCATGAACAGCTCCAGCTATCCCGAGCTCGGGTTCTTAGCGAGAATCGGCGACACGGTGCAGCATCTGGCATTACCTTCCATCTCGATTGCTCTCATCTCGCTGGCGGTGTATTCCCGCTTCCAGCGTGCATCGATGTTGGAGGTGCTGCACAGCGACTATCTACGCACCGCCAAGGCAAAGGGACTGCCGCGACGCCAGGTCATTCTGAAGCACGCCCTGCGCAACGCGCTGATTCCGGTGGTCACCCTGGTGTCGCTCGACGTCGCCGGAGTGATCGGAGGAGCGGTGATCACCGAGTCGATCTTCGGGTGGCCGGGGGTGGGCAGGCTGTACATAGTTGCCATCGGCCAGCTCGACTATCCCCTTGTGATGGCCATCGTGATGGCCATCGGCATCGGCATCATCGTGATGAACCTGGTGGCCGACCTGGCGTACGGGTTCCTGGATCCGCGGGTGCGCTATGACTGACGGGTTGGACCCGCAGGAGCCGCCCGCCACCGAGATCAAGACCATCTACTCGGACGAGGCCGAAGGCATTTCGATCGAGCCGGTCACCCAGTGGAAGTTGTTCTCCACCCGGTTCCGCCGCCACCGGCTGGCGATGGTCTCCGCGGTGGTGCTGGCGATCATCGTGTTCGCGGCCGTGTTCGCCACCTTCCTCCCGCTCAGAGACCCGCTGGCGGATTTCGCCGACAGCGGCGGTCGGGTGCTTTCCAATGTGGCCCCCGGACGGGCGCATCCCTTCGGAACCGACACTCTGGGCAGGGACGTCCTGGCCCGGGTGGTCTTCGGCGGGCGTACCAGCCTGGCGGTGGCGTTTATCACCGGCTTTCTGGTGGCATCGCTGGGAACCATCGTCGGTGCCGTCGCCGGTTACTACGGGGGAAAGGTCGATCAGGCCCTGATGCGCTTCACCGACCTGGTTCTCAGCCTGCCGTTGCTGCCGGTGGCGATCGTCGCCGCCCGCGTGTTCCAGGATCTCGCTTTCTTCAAGGGGCCCAAGCTCGGCGGCCTGGTCCAGGGTGAGGCTCTCAGCCTGGCCTTGCTTCTCGGTTTTCTGCTGTGGGGAGGGCTGGCCCGCATCGTGCGCGCCGAGTTCCTGTCGCTGCGGGAGAAGGAGTTCGTGGAAGCGGCCAAGGCATCTGGTGCCCGCGACCGGCGGATCATCTTCCGCCACATCCTCCCCAACGCGATGAGCCCCATCATCGTGCAGAGCACGCTGGTCATCGGCACCGCCATCATCCTCGAGTCTGCGCTGTCGTTCCTCGGCTTCGGGGTGAAGCCGCCGACGCCGGCGTGGGGTGCCATGGCCGCCGATGGTGGCCGCCTGGCGCCGCAGGGAATCTGGTGGCTGGTGGTGTTTCCCGGCTCGGCGCTGATCATCACCGTGCTCAGTGTCAACTTCCTCGGCGACGGCCTGCGCGATGCACTCGACCCGACACAGACGATCGAACGGAGGTAACGGGTGGAGGAACCACTTCTCGACGTCCGCGACCTGCGCACATACTTCTCCACCGAGGAAGGCATCGTGCGGGCTGTGGACGGTATTTCCTTCAAGATCTACCCGTCGGACCGCTTCGGCGTCGTCGGTGAGTCCGGCTCGGGGAAGTCTGTCACCGCCATGTCGATCATGCGTCTCATAGAACCACCCGCCGGGGAGATAGTGACCGGTGAGATGATCTTCAAGGGACGCAACCTGTTGACGCTGTCCGAGGACGAAATGCGCAAGGTGCGCGGCGGTCAGATCGCAATGATCTTCCAAGACCCGATGACGGCACTCAACCCGGTGTTCTCCGTCTCCGATCAGCTCATCGAGACGATCCTGCTCCACCAGGACGTCACCAAGAGCCAGGCCAGGGAGATCGCCATCCAGAGCCTGGTCGATGTGCAGATCCCCAATGCCAAGAATCGGATAGACGACTACCCGCATCAGTTCTCTGGGGGCATGCGTCAGCGTGTCATGATCGCCATGGGTCTGTCGTGCGGCCCTTCGCTGCTGATCGCCGACGAGCCGACGACTGCCCTCGACGTCACCACCCAGGCACAGATCATGGAGCTCATGTTCGGCCTATGTGAGGAACGGGGCACTGCGGTCATGCTGATCACCCACGATCTGGGGGTGATCGCGGGGTTCTCCGACAATGTGCAGGTCATGTATGCCGGAGGTGTCGTCGAGCGGGGCAGCGCCGCCGACGTCTTCTACCGCCCGAAACACCCATATACCTGGGGGCTGTTGGGGTCGATGACCCGCCTCGATGTCGACCGTCAGGAGCGCCTGCACTCCATCGCCGGCACCCCACCTTCGCTGATCAGGCTGCCGCAAGGATGCCGTTTCCGGCCCCGGTGTGAGTTTGCCAAGGAGGTCTGCCGTGACCGGTTTCCCGTCTTGCGGCAAGTGGGTGACGGCCATATGGCAGGTTGCCATTTCGCCGACGATTTGGATCTGGGTGGCGCTCACGACGTTGCTGAGGAAGCGGTGACATGACCGATATCGCCACCACGCCTGTCGCCGATGTGGCCTCGTCCGACGGTGCGCTGATACGAGTCGAGCACCTGGTGAAGGAGTTTCCTCTCACCAAGGGAATCTTCTTCCGCAAACGGGTTGGAGCGGTGAAGGCAGTTTCTGACATTTCCTTCCATGTCGATAGAGGTGAAACACTGGGCCTGGTGGGGGAGTCGGGCTGTGGCAAGTCGACCACCGCCCGCTGCATCCTGCGTCTGCTCGAGCCCACCTCCGGTGCCGTCTACTACCAGGCTGAAAGCGATGGGGACGGGGAGGTCGGTGAAACCGTCGACATTGCCTCCGCCGATAAGCACATCCTGCAGCGGCTGCGTCGCGACCTGCAGATCGTCTTCCAAGATCCGTATGCGTCGCTGAATCCGCGGATGACGGTGGCTTCAATCGTGGCCGAGCCGATGGCGGTGCACGGTCTGGGAGACCGCAAGAGCCGTGTCGACCGCGTCAAGGAGCTTCTGGAAGTGGTCGGTTTGAATGCGGAGCACGCCAACCGCTATCCGCACGAGTTCTCCGGCGGGCAGCGGCAGAGGATCGGCGTCGCCCGCGCGTTGGCGTTGAATCCGTCGTTCATGGTGTTGGATGAACCGGTGTCGGCGCTCGATGTGTCGATCCAGGCACAGGTGCTGAACCTGCTCCACGACTTGCAGGACGAGTTCGGGCTGACCTACCTGTTCATTGCCCATGACCTGTCCGTGGTGCGGCATATCAGCGACCGGGTCGCGGTCATGTATCTGGGAAAGATCGTCGAGACCGCGGTACGAGACGAGATCTACCACCATCCGATGCATCCGTATACTCACGCCCTGCTGTCGGCGGTGCCCATCCCCGATCCGGAGATCGAGCGGCAGCGGCAGCGGATCATCCTCGAGGGTGACATCCCCTCTCCCGCCAACCCGCCGCCCGGGTGCCGCTTCAACACCCGCTGCCCCAAAGCCGAGTTGGGAACCTGCGATGTCGCGGAGCCGGAGTTGGCTGAGGTGCGCCCCGGGCACTGGGTTGCCTGCCACTTTCCCGAGGTCGCTGAACTCCTCTAGGGCTTCCAGGCTCCACCTCCGCGCCGGTACAATCGTCTTTGATCGTCGGAGTGGCGGAATTGGCAGACGCGCTAGGTTGAGGGCCTAGTCCTCTTTTAGAGGGTGGGAGTTCAAGTCTCCCCTCCGACACG
>CAZIEQ010000216.1:0-4440 GCA_964538725.1 uncultured Acidimicrobiia bacterium
AACGTGCGCGAAGCGATCCCGTACCTCGAGCAGGCCGGTGCTTCGATGCAGCAGGCGGTGGTCACCTTGCCCACCGGACCGCTCGACGATGCCATCGGGCACGAGACCGACGCGCTGCGTGCGCTGCTCCACGCGATCGAGCCGGTCGCGGGTCAAGACAATCGAGTCGAACGGGCTGATGAGGCCGGTCCCGTCGACACGCCGGGGCAGGCGTGTCGACGGATGCATGTATCCGGGTTGACGCCAGCCTTCGACTTCTACCGGGATCAACTCTCCGGATGCGGCGAGATCCTCGAGCAGGGACCTTGCCAGCGGCACGTTGAGGCGGTAGTAGTCGGCGATATCGGCGGCTGTACCCACCCCATGTGCCCGTGCCGCTTTGAGCAGCAGGGCGCGCTGGGCGTATCCCTCTTCGAGTGGCTCCGCGCGCAGATACTGTTGCGGTATCACGCGGCGCGGAAGGTCGTAGCGGCGTTGGAAGTTGCGAGTGCGCGTGGCGGTGATCCGCCCGGTGGTGAACAGCCATTCGAGCGCGTCCTTGCCAGGGGCGTATCCCCACCACGGTCCGCTGCGGTCGCCACGGTTCTCCAACTCGGAGATGGTTACCGGGGCACGTTCGACCTCGGCATAGACGTCCTCCAAGAAGTCAGGACGGTGGGCGGCGAGACGGCTCACCCGGCGCCATGGCCTGGCACGCTCCATACGCCACCGCAACAGTGGGTACGACGTCATCGGCAGCATCGATGCTTGATGCCCCCAGTATTCGAACACTTCCCCCGATGAGGCAGCCCAGCGGTCGAGACGGTCCCGGTCGTAGGGTCCCAGCCGTGTGAAAAACGGGAGGTAGTGCGATCGTGCAACGACATTGACCGAATCGAGTTGCACTGCCCCCAGCAACCCCAGCACCCTTCGGAAGTGCCGAACATCGATACGCCTCTCATCGACCGGCCGGTCCAAACCCTGGGCAGCGATGGCGATACGCCGCGCCTGGGCGGCTGAGAGACCCTGCATGAAGGACGGTACGCTACCGCGCAGTGCTGGCACGACTCTTCTCACCGTTGCGGACTGCGGTGGCCTTCGTCGTTCTCGTGGTCGTCACCATTGCTCTGGGCGTCTATGTGATGCTGGTCGGACTCACCGGGCCCAAGCCGAACCATTTCAACCATCTGGTGCGGTTCTGGTCGTGGTCCTTCCTGCGCACTGCAGGGGTTCGTTGCCGGGTGGTGGGAAGGGACAGGGTGACTCAGGGGGAGTCCTACGTGTTCATCTCCAACCATCAGTCGAACCTCGACGTCATGGCCCATTTCCTTGCCGTGCCGGTACCCATCACCTTTCTCGCCAAAAAGGAACTGTTCCGGATCCCGGTGTTCTCCCAGGCGATGCGGGCCTTCGGGATCGTCAAGACCGACCGCCAGGCGGGAGCGGGTGCCCACCGCGGCATCAACCGCCAGGTTGAGAAGGCGATTGATCTGGGCTATTCGGTGATCATCTATCCCGAAGGCACCCGGACCCGTTCCGGCCACCTCGGTACACCGAAGAAAGGAGCCTTCCGTATCGCCTCGCAGGCTTCGCTGGGTGTGGTGCCAATGGCGATCAGCGGTGCCGCCGATCTGTGGGCACCGGGGCGCAAGCTCATCAGACCGGGTGAGATCCGCATCGAGATGGGCGAGCCGATTGCCACCGACGATGGCCTCGACGCCACCCGCGACGAGGCGTGGAAGTTCGTCCAGGAGGCGTACCAGCGTCTGCAGGCGGGGGAGCCTCGACGGCGATGAGGGCCATCGTAAAAGACGCCGCCGCTCCCGGATTGAAGGCGACCGATCGCCCTGTCCCCGACGTCGGGCCGGACGAAGTTCTCATCCAGGTGAAGGCAGCCACCATCTGCGGCACCGACCTGCACATCCGCAACTGGGACGCCTGGGCGGCGGGTCGGGTACGACCTCCGCTGATCGTTGGCCATGAGTTGTGCGGAGTCGTCGTCGACAGGGGCTCCAACGTCGAAGAGCCGGCGATCGGCCGGTTGGTGTCCGTCGAGTCGCATGTCGTCGACCACCGATGTTCGTTCTGCCTGACAGGCAAGGGTCATCTCTGCGCGGCGACGCAGATCCTGGGAGTGGATCGTGACGGAGCGTTCGCCGAATTCGTTGCAGTACCTGCCCTCAACGCGTGGGTAGATCCCGTCGACATGCCGTACTCCATCGCGTCGTTGCAAGAGAACTTCGGCAACGCGGTGCATGCCACCTCAGTTCCCAAGGTGGCCGGCATGAAGGTGTTGGTTACGGGATGCGGGCCGGTGGGGCTGATGGCAGCGATGACCGCCAAAGCACTCGGTGCACGCACCGTTTTCGCCACCGACGTCTCCGACTATCGGCTCGAGATGGCACGCAAGGTGGGTGTCGATCAGGTAGTGAATCCTCGCCACGACGACGCCGTGAAGACCATCTTCGACTTGACAGGCGGCGAAGGGGTGGACGTGTTGCTGGAGATGTCGGGAGCAGCATCGGCGATCGGCGACGGCTTCACGTTGCTCAAGCCCGGGGGTGAAGCCGCCTTGCTCGGATTGTCCAGCGGCCCGATCCCCTTCGACCTGGACGCTCACATCATCTTCAAGGGCGCCACCGTGTACGGCATAGTGGGCAGGCGCTTGTGGGAAACCTGGTTCCAGATGCGAGGTTTGCTCCGTTCCGGTGCGGTGAACCTGGCCCCGCTGGTGACACACCGGTTCGCCTTCGACGAGTTCGAACGTGCGTTTCAACTGATGGAGTCGGGACGATGCGGCAAAGTGGTCCTGTTCCCCGATCCTGCCGACGCCGACGGCCCTCTGAGCTGAGGAGACGAGCATGGACAAGACGCTGTTCCTGAAGGCCGAGCTGGAAACGCTGCGCGCCGAAGGCCTTTACAACGACATACGCCAGCTGGATGGCCCCCAGGGCGCATGGATATGGATAGAAGGGCACAAGCGGCTCAATTTCTGCTCCAACAACTACCTGGGCCTCGCCAACCACACCCGGCTCGTCGAGGCAGCGAAACAATCTCTCGACGACTTCGGTATCGGCCCGGGCGCGGTTCGTACCATCGCCGGCAGCATGACCCTGCACACCGAGTTGGAGAGGCGCCTCGCCGGCTTCAAAGGGTCCGAGTCAACCGTCTCACTGCAGTCGGGATTCGTCGCCAACCTGGGCACAATCCCCGCTCTGACGGGCGCGGACGACATCATCGTCACCGACGAGCTGAACCATGCATCGATAATCGACGGATGCCGGCTGTCGAAAGCACAACGGGTCATTTACCGCCACGCCGACAGCGACCATCTGAGCGCCAGCCTGCAGAAGGCGCGCGATCGCGGCGTCAGGCGGATCCTCGTCATCACCGATGGCGTGTTCTCCATGGACGGCGACGTGGCACCACTGGACGAAATCGCCGATGTCGCCGACGCCTACGACGCGCTGGTGATGGTCGACGACGCCCACGGTGAAGGCGTCCTCGGGAAAGGAGGGCGAGGCATCGTGGACCACTTCGGGCTGGCGGGACGTGTCGACGTCGAAGTGGGAACCATGTCGAAGGCGTTTGGCGTCGTCGGCGGCTACGTGGCCGGTTCGAGTGAGGTGACCGACTGGCTGCGCCAGCGCGCTCGCCCGTTCCTGTTCTCCTCGGCGGTGACCCCTCCTGATGTGGCAGCGTGCATTGCCGCCGTCGACGTGCTGGAGTCTTCCACCGAGTTGGTCGACAGGCTGTGGTCGAACGCCGAGCAATTCAAGGCTGCCATGAATAGCCAGGGCTTCGACCTAGGCCGGTCGACGACTCCGATAATCCCCGTGATCCTCGGCGAGGCTTCGGTCGCCCAGGAGTTCTCGCGGCGGTTGTTCGACGAAGAATCGATCTTCGCTCAGGCGATCGGATACCCCACCGTTCCACTGGGAGCAGCACGCATCAGGGTGATGATCTCGGCTGCCCACAGCACCGACGACTTGGAGGTGGGTGCAGACGCTTTCGCCCGGGTGGGGCATGCCCTCGGAGTGATCTGAGGATCGCGTCCGCGACCCGTCCCTGCGTGCCGGTCGGAGGTTGTGGTGGAAACGACCGGCAACAGTGCGCCGACTTCTCGAACGCTCAGTCGTAGACCCCCAGCAGATATGTCCGCCCTTCCCGTACTTCGCACAGCAGCGCCCCCGATGAGGTGACGATCTGATAGCGGTCTGCGGGACCTTCTCCCTGCCACCACCGGCCCAGTCTGCGCCACGGCCCGGCCCAGGACAAGACCGGCTCCCATCTACTGGCGCGGCGCATCCGCACCGGCATGCCGGTGTCCCACTCCACCTCCACCAATACCGGTTCGGGAGGTGTCAACGTCGGCGATGGCGACGGCAACCGTCCCCGCCACAAAGCTTTGGGGGCGCGCTGTGGAGCGGGCACCGGCTACTCCCAGCGGTACCACTGGTG
>CAZIEQ010000217.1:0-4430 GCA_964538725.1 uncultured Acidimicrobiia bacterium
TCCATCGAGTCCAGATGTACCAGCAGCCGGGAACAAGTCCGGGCGTATTGCGCCGCTCCTGCGGCGTCGCCGAGCATGGCGGTGAAGCGGCCGATGTCGGCGCCTGCGCAGAAGGCCCGGGTTCCGTAACCGGTGACTACGAAGCCGGCAACATCGGGTTCATCCTCATGTTCTCGAATGGCGGCGAGCAGCTCATCGGTGACCTCGTCGTCGAGGGCATTGAGGGTCTGAGGCCGGCGGATCGTCAGCACCTTCACACCGTCGATGTCGTCGACGAGTACGTGACGGCGAAACTGGAGATAGCTCGACAGGGAACGCCGCGGCAGCGGCATGCCCGTCCTTTCACCGGCGAACCGGTCCAGGATGCGGTGTACCTCCGCCTCCCCGGCTTGCTCCATCACCCGCAGCGGGCCGCTACGAAAGCCGAGCGCCAGCTGGCATCCCAATTCGAGATCGGCCGCCGTCCCGATGCCTCGATCGAGGATGTCCGCCGCCTGGGAGAAGAGCACTCCCAGCAACCGGTCGCGAATCCAATCCGCAGTCCCGGGGTCGACCTCGACGGGGTCGGCAGGTCCGGGAGTGTTCCACCTGTCGACGGAGCGGAAGATGGCCGCCGGTCGGTAATGCTCGCCTTCCTCCTTCATCTGCAACGTGTTGGTCTCCACGATGATCGGGTTGCCCCGGGCCATGTTGAGGACGTAGAACGGCCCGGCGTGGACGTAGCTCGCCGCAACGGCGTCGACTTCGGCGGCGGTGCAGCCGGTGAGCAGATGGCCGGCTTCGTTGCACCAGTTGTCGAACACCCTGTCCAGCATGAAGCACACGGCGTCGGCAGTGACCAGCGGCACTTTGCCGGTGGCGGCGAACATCCAGCGCAGGTATTCGACGACTTCGGCGTCGGTCTTCGCCCAGTCGACGACTTCGACGGCCGGGTTGCGGAAGGCGGGAGCGAAGAAGTGGGTGACGGTGGCCCGTTGGGGATGGGCCAACTGTGAGAACAGCCGGACTGCGGGCAGCGAGCTCGTATTCGACGTTATGAGAGCTCCGGCGGAGACAACGCTCTCGATGCGGTCGTAGATACGATGCTTCACCTCCAGATCTTCGCTGGCCGCTTCGACCACCCATTCGCAGCCCGCCATTGCCTCGTAGTCCAGCGTTGCAGTCAGGCCGCGGGTAACTGAAGCGGCCCGGTGTTTGCTCAGCTTCCCCCGCGCCAGCCCCTTGTCGACATAGGCGGCGATGCGGCTCATCGCCTCGTCGAGGGCTTCGCCGGCGACATCCACCAGGACGAGCTCGAGGTCGGGCAGGCTGCTCTTCAGGTAGTAGGCGATGTCGGGTCCGATGGTGCCGGCACCGACCACCCCGACACGGCGGGGAAGGGAACGGGTTGGCGGCACCAGCAGCGGATTGGCGTATCCGGTGGCGGTCATCGGCGGCGCTCCTGCATGGCAGCCAGCAGCTTCTCCGGCGTGATCGGCAGGTCACGCACCCGCACTCCGACGGCGTCGTAGACGGCGTTGGCGATCGCCGGCGCGGTGGGGACTATGCCTGGCTCGCCGACGCCCTTGGCACCGAAAGGGCCTGCAGGGTCGTTGGTTTCGACGAATTCGAGCTCGATGGGGAAATCCAGGTCGACCGCTGTAGGCACCTTGTAGTCGGTGAAGCCAGGGTTCATGATGCGGCCCCGGTCGCTCTTGACCTCCTCGTAGAGGGCGTAGCCGATGCCCTGGGCGATCCCGCCATACATCTGACCTTTCAGCGTCTGTGGGTTGAGAACCCTCCCCACGTCGGTGACTGCCACCAGTCGCAGTATGCGGATCTCTCCTGTTTCTTCATCGACCTCGACTTCGACGCCCTGCACCCCGAAGGTGTACGACGCCGACATGTTGCCGTATCCTTTCTGCCAGTCGGGCAGCGTCGTGGGCGGCTCGTAGAAAGCCTCCTCGGTGAACGTCGTTCCCGCGCCGTCTTCCTCTGCGAAGTGCGCCGCCCGCAGAAAGCGGCCCAACTCGACTCGCAGCCACGGCTGGTGGGGGGCGTCTTTGGGGAACAGCCACCCGTCGGCAAGCTCGAACCCGTCGCGTGTGACCGTGTTGAAGTCGAAGTCGTCGGGTCCATGACCTTCCCCCAGCCGAGCCAGGTTGCGCTCCACTTCCCCCGGGTAGAGGCGTTCCGCCTGGGTGAAGATCTTGTCGCGCAGCCCGGCTGCGGCGGCGATGGCCGCGTTGCCCGCCATGAACGCTCCCCGGCTGGCGTGGGTCCCCACATCCCATGGGGAGGTGGCAGTGTCGGTCTGGTTGATGAACACCTTCTCCGGCCGGACACCGAGAGCTTCGGCGATCATGAGCGTCAGCGCGGAATGCAGCCCTTGACCTATCTCGACTCCGCCGTAGCTCACGTTGACGTTGCCGAAGTCATCCAGTTTGAGGATGATGCCGCTGCCGTCGGAGCGGTAGATCTTTCCCCCGCCACCGACGTTGATCAGAGCCGCCATACCCACCCCGCGGGATTTGGTGTTGTCGGCGCGCTTGGAGGCCCAACCGAGCCGGCCTGCGGTGGATTGCAGGCAGTCCTGCAGCCCGCAACTCGCCAGCTGCAAGCCCATCGGGGTGATGTCGCCGGGCTGGTTACAGTTCCGCAGCCGCATCTCGTACGGGTCGATGCCGGCAACTTCGGCCAGTTCGTCGATGCTGCTCTCGATGGGCCAGGTGATCTCGGGGTTGCCGTATCCCCTCATCGCCTGGCAGTAGGTGTTGTTGGTGTAGACGATGGTGGCGTCGAAGGCGACGTTGGGGACCCGGTAGAGAGATGTCGCCGCCACCAACATCACGTTCGGATAGGTGGCGCCCCACGACGTGTAGGCGCCGTTGTCCTGAACAACCTCGATTTCACGGAAGCTGAGCCGTCCCGAAGCGTCACACCCCTGGCGGATCGTCATGGCGGCGGACTGGCGGGGCGACAGATAGGAAAACTCGTCGTGGCGGTCGTAGAGCATTTTCACCGGTCTGCCGGTACGCCACGCCAGCAGGATCGAGATGTATTCGTAGCCGTGGGTGTCGAGGCCGGTTCCGAATGCACCTCCTACCGCCGGCACCACCACCCGCACGTTGCGCCCCTGCAGGCCCAGAACCGCAAGTGCGTTGCGGAAATCCCGCTGGGCCAGGAACGGAATCTGCGTCTTGGAGATGATGGTGAGGTTGCCGCCGGCGTCGAACTCGGCGATGCATCCGGCGGTGCCGAGGCACGCCTGCTGGATACGCGGCACCGTGTATTCACCCTCGACGATGTAACGGGCCGTCCGCCGGCCTGCTTCCAGATCACCTGAATGGTGACTGCACTGCATCGGTACCAGATTGGAGGAACTCGCCCGCCCCGCCTTGTCGGTCTCGTGGATCAGCGGGCTTTCGGCACGCATTGCATCGTCCACGGTGAACACGCCGGGCAGCGGCTCGTATTCGACTTCGATGAGGCCGACGGCCTCACGGGCGATGTCCGCGTCGATGGCAGCCACCGCAGCGATCTCATCGCGGAACTGGCGGACCTTGCCGCCCTTCAGCGCGACGTTGTCACGCAGCACGCCGTGGCGAATCTCCGGGACGTCTGCGGCGGTGATCACCGCCCGCACGCCGGGAAGCGCCTTCGCCTTCGAACTGTCGATGTGCGTTATGCGGGCGTGGGCATGATCGCTGAAGCGGATCCGGCCGTACAGCATGCCGGGCCGGGTGATGTCATGGATGTACTGCGCCTTGCCTGCGGCCTTGTCGGCAGCGTCGGGGCGGGGAGCCTCCCTGCCGACGTGACGTAGGTCCCTCACCCGCTGCCTCCGACCCCGGCAGCGGCTGCCGCCTGTATCGACTCGACTATCTGCACGTAGCCGGTGCATCGGCAGATGTTGCCTACCAGGGCGCGCCGGATGTCGGCTGCGGTCGGCTGCGGGTTTGCGGCGAGCAGGGCGGTCGCCGCCATGACCACTCCCGGCGTACAGAACCCACATTGGGCTCCACCATGGTCGACGAACGCCTGCTGCAGAGGGGACAGCTCGGCGTTGGAACCGGCCAGCCCTGCAATGGTGGTGATCGACGTTCCCTCCGCTTCACCGATGGGAAACAGGCACGAGTTGACCGCTATGCCGTCGACGAGCACGGTGCACGCGCCGCATTCGCCTTCACCACACCCTTCCTTCGTTCCGGTCTCTCCGAGAAGGTCACGTAGCACGTCGAGCAGTCGCAGATGCCCCTTCGCGTCAACCGTCACCTGGTGGCCGTTGACGTGAAAGGAGTGCTCGCTGTTCATCTAGGCGCTCCCCGGTCACTGCCCTCCCCCGGGGCGAGCCCGCGGGGGCACGGCTTTGTTCGCTCGTCGCGCTGATTGACGCGGGGTGCCGCGGGCGCACGCTAGGGCGCCGAGAGGTGGTCGTTCGCAGAGCAGCC
>CAZIEQ010000218.1:0-4398 GCA_964538725.1 uncultured Acidimicrobiia bacterium
TTGAAGGGGGCATAGGCGCGTAAGGTTGGGGGATTGAAAGGGGAGTGATGACTGATATCGATGCGTTGGCGACGGCGATCGCCGATACGCAACACAGTTGGAGGGAACGGGTTAAGGCCGTCAGAGAGCTGGGTCGGTCACGTGATCCGAGGGCAGAGATTCCGTTGTTGACAGCTTTGAAGGCTGAGATCTGGCAGGTGAGGGTGAATGCTGCGGTCGCCTTGGGGAAGCTCGGTAGCCATGGAGCTGTGCCCGCTCTCGTTGAAGCACTGCGAGCCGATGACCGCAAGGAGGTGAGGATGCAGGCCGCGTTTGCGCTTGGACGGATTGGTGATCCGACAAGTGCCGAGGCCCTCGCTCAGGCGACCTCTGATCGGGCTTCAACGGTGCGTAACACAGCCCAGTCTGCGCTTAAGAAGGTGGAGCGGGTCGCTGCAGCCAGGGTGGCAGCCGACCCGGAGAGCGTGGATGAGGCATCGAAGGCGGCCGCCGCCAACAGGCGGGACAGATGGGGCTTTAACCTCCCGTTCATCTTTGCCGGGTTGATCGCGTACGGAGCTGTGTCCTACTGGGCGGGCGGCTCCGATGCGCTAGGTACCGCGCTCCCGGTAATCATCGGTGTGGCTGTATTCGCATTGGTCGTGAATCTGTTGCGGGTGTGGTGGGTGAACAGAAACAGGACCTGACTTGCCGCCGACAGGTGAACTGGTTGAACTGCACCGCCCCGGGGTTGGTGGAGGTTCCGATCCTTGCTGGGTGCGTCGAGCCGAGGTGGATGCGGGTCGCAGGCGGGGGCCGTCGAGTGAGGAGCTGGCCGAGTTGAAGCGGCTGCGGCGGGAGAACGCGGAGTTGCGCCGCGCCAGCCGGATCCCGAGATGCTCTTCCTGTCGGCGGAGGATGTGGAGCGCCTCGCTGCGGCCATCCGACAGCCCTACGCAACGCTGGTCTACCTCCTCGCCTACGGCGGACTCTGGGGCGAAGCTGTCGCCCTCCGCCGGAAACTGTGCGACATCCTCCCATGCAAGGGATTTCGGTGGCACGCCCGAAGGGATTCGAACCCCCAACCTTCTGATCCGTAGTCAGACGCTCTATCCAGATTGAGCTACGGGCGCGAGATGTCCGAAGGGTACAACACCCGCCGGTGACGATAGATTCAGCCAGCGTCGACCCGGAGGCATCTTGACACTGGCGGAACTCGCCCAGCGGTACTGGGACCTGTCCATCGGCTCCTCGCCGCTGTGGGCCAACCTCCTCGCCGACCACCGCTTCGACGATCAAGTGGCGGACCATACTGAGGAAGGCCAGGCGCGCCTGGCCGCCGACATCACCGCGGTGGCCAACGAGGCGGAGGACATCGACGTTGCCGGTTTGAGCCGCGACGACAGGATCACCCGGGCGGTGCTGCTGTTTGAAGCCCGCAATGCCGTCGACAGGTTGCATGGGCGTCACGACGAGTTCGCCGTTGACCCCCACATGGGGCTCCACGTGGAATACCTGTCGACCGTTTCTCAGATGCAGGCGGCCGAGCCCGAGCACGCCGACGCCTTCATCGCCAAATACGACAAGATGGGCAGCGTTTTCGACGCTGCCGTGCAACGACTGCAGGCCGGCATCCGCAACGGGAGAACGCCTCCCGCAGTGTCGGTGCAACGCTCACTCCGCCAGCTCGATGACTATCTGGACTCGCCGATCGGCAGCGACCCGTTCCTCCAGGTACAGCCACCAGCGATGTTCACCTCCGATCAGGTCGTCCGGTGGCGGGACCAACTCGCCGACCGGGTGTACCGCGTTATCCGACCGGCATACGAGCGCTACCGCGACGCACTGCGAGGTGAAGTCGCAGCTGCGGCACGGCCACAGGAGAAATCGGGTGTTGGGTGGCTCCCTGACGGTGAGGAGCTGTACGCGGCTGCAGTGCGCACCTACACATCTCTGCCCCTGACCGCCGACGAGATCCACTGCATCGGCAAAGACGACATCACCCGTCTGGAAGACGAATACCGGCAACTGGGCTCGGCGGTACTGACGGCGTCCAAGGTGGCCGACATGTACACCGAGCTACGCGATGACCCTGAGCTGCGGTTCTCAACAGCAGAGGAGGTGAAGGCCGCAGCCGAAGGAAGCCTCGCCCGAGCGGAAGCCGCCGCTCCCCAGTGGTTCGGCCGACTCCCCCAAGCACACTGTGTGGTAGAACCGATACCCTCCGTCACGGCTCCTGAAGCCACCATCGCCTACTACCTGCCTCCGGCGGCCGACGGGTCACGGCCCGGCACCTACTTCATCAATCTGTACCAACCCGAAACACGGACCCGTTTCGAAGCGGAGTCGCTCGCCTTTCACGAGTCGGTGCCCGGGCACCATCTGCAGCTCGCCATCGCCCAGGAGATGGAACGGTTACCCGAATTCCGCAAGCACGCTCTGGTGACCGTCTATGTGGAAGGGTGGGGCTTGTACACCGAACGCCTCGCCGACGAGATGACCCTGTATTCGAGCGACACCGCCCGCCTCGGAATGCTGTCATTCGACTCGTGGCGGGCGTGCCGGCTGGTCGTCGACACCGGTCTGCACACCAAAGGGTGGTCCCGCCAGCAGGCCATCGACTACATGCGGGACAACTCACCGCAGGCGCTCAACAACATCGAGAACGAGGTCGACCGTTACATCGGCTGGCCCGGCCAGGCCCTCGCCTACAAGATCGGCCAGCGGGAGATCTTCCGCCTCCGCGAAAACGCCAGGCGTCGTATGGGAAGCCGCTTCGATGTCAAGGCATTCCACGACACCGTGCTGCAACCCGGTCCAGTGCCTCTGCAGGTGCTCGGTGAGTTGGTCGACGAATGGGTCCTTTCCGCATGAGCGTAGAGGTCGATCACGTGATCGTCGCGGCGGTCAACATCGACGAGGCGGCGCATAGCCTCTACGACGAGCATGGCTTGGTATCGATCCCAGGTGGTCGTCATGCGGGCCACGGCACCGCAAACCGGATAGTGCCCCTGGGCCCCAACTACATCGAGATCATGGGCATCGTTGACGAGGATGAGGCCGCGGCCAGCCCGCTGGGCAGGTGGCTGCGCTCTCAAACCGCTGCCGGCGACCGGTTGGCCGGCCTTTGCCTGCGCACATCGGATGTGGGCCTGATCGCCCGGCGCCTCGAATCACAGGTCGCCTCGATGAGCCGGCTTCGCCCCGACGGCGTCGAGCTGCGCTGGAGGCTCACGGCATTGCAGGAGGCTCTGGCTGAGCCTCCGCTGCCCTTTTTCATCACGTGGGACATTCCCGCCGCCGAGTTTCCCGGACGTGCCAAGGCGGAACACGAAGTCGACCCGATGGGAATCATGCGGGTCGAGATAGGAGTGGACGAGGCACGGCTGCATAGCTGGGTCGGCGCTGCATTGCCTGAGCTACGCGCATCAGCCGGTGAGCCGCGCATCCACAGGGTGGTGATCGAAACCACCTCAGGGAAGCTCGTGTTGCGCTCACCGGCTCCTCGCGGAGAGGGAGGGATTTGAACCCTCGAGGCACCGAAGGTACCTACCGGTTTTCGAGACCGGCGCGTTCAACCAGGCTCCGCCACCTCTCCAGTGTCGGCTGCCCGCCATCCGGCATCGTGCAGCGGACAGCCGAATACGGGCGCCGACACAGTCGGCGCCCCGCGGAGAGGGAGGGATTTGAACCCTCGAGGAGGTTGTTCACCCCCTACTCGCTTAGCAGGCGAGCGCCTTCAACCGGACTCGGCCACCTCTCCATGTCGATTGTCAGGTGCACGGCTCCCAGCATCCGACGGCGCTGAACACCGAACACCGCGACGCCCCAAGCGCCGCGGAGGGAGTGGGATTCGAACCCACGGGACCCCAAGAGGGCCCAGCAGTTTTCAAGACTGCCGCCTTCGTCCGCTCGGCCATCCCTCCCGATGTCCCGCAGGCAGGCAGTGTATCGGGGGCACATCACCGCCGTATCTCGAAGAACTCCGCCAGCATGGTCCCGCATTCCTCGGCCCTCACCCCCGCTTCGACGTCGATGTGATGGTTGAGCCGCTCGTCCTGAGGTATGTTGTAAAGACTCCACACAGCGCCGGCTTTGGGGTCGGAGGCCCCGTAAACGATGCGCTCGATGCGAGCCCACACTGCCGCCATGGCGCACATGGCACACGGCTCCAACGTCACCACAAGGGTATGGCCGCTGAGCCTCCAGTCGCCGGCGGCGCGGGATGCCTCGGCCAGGACGAGTATCTCGGCGTGAGCCGTCGGATCGGAAAACTCCTGGCGACGGTTGCGGCCCTTCGCGACGATCGACGCGTCGGGACCGACCAGCACCGCACCCACGGGAACGTGGCCGGCCGCGCCGGCGGCAGACGCGTCCTCCAAAGCGAGACCCATCCCAGCCCTCCACGCAAGCGCCATC
>CAZIEQ010000219.1:0-4391 GCA_964538725.1 uncultured Acidimicrobiia bacterium
GATTCCACTTCCTGGAGATGAACACCCGGCTGCAGGTCGAGCACTCGGTGACCGAGATGGTCACCGGCGTGGATCTGGCTGCCTGGCAACTCCGAATCGCCGCCGGGGAGCCGTTAGGCTTCGGGCAGGAAGAAGTGGGGCAAAGGGGACACGCGATTGAGTGCCGCGTCTACGCTGAGGATCCCGCCCAGGCGTTCCTGCCATCGACGGGCACGATCGCCCTCTACCGGCCGCCCGGCGGGCCTGGGGTGCGCTGTGACGACAGCGTGACCACCGGCTCGGTGGTAACATCTCACTACGACCCCCTGCTGGCCAAGATTATCGCCCTCGGCTGGGACCGGTGCGACGCTCTGCGGCGCATCCGGCAGGCCCTCGCTGAGACGGTGGTGCTGGGCATCACCACCAACCTGCCCTTCTTGCAGGATATCGTGGCCCACGCGGCTTTCCAGGCAGGCCAGACGACTACGCACTTCCTCGAAGATCACATGGCCGATTGGCGATGGCTGTCCGAGGCGACCGAGGACGAATGGCTCGCGATGGCGGCATTCGAGTCACTCGCTGCCGTGGCACAGACTATCGAGGCGACACCTGATTGCAACGGGCTGCAAGTCGACCCGTGGTCTGGCGCCGAAGGCTGGCGCAACGTGCGATGAAGATCACGCTCACGGTCGGGGGGCAGTCGCGAACCCTCCGCGTAGTGAGACAGCGCGACCGTTTGGGGGTGACGTTCGAGGACGGCCGCGAAGTCGAGCTGCGGTTGTTGGCCAATGGGGAGGGTCGCTTCGAGCTCGAGCGCGGGCACGCACGCATCCACGGGGCCGGGCTGGTTCGGGGTCTCGAACGTGAGCTCTGGGTCGACGGGCGCTCCTTGACCTACACCTGTCAGATGCGGCGGGCGACGCGGGAGGCAATCGACGAGGCGGGGTTGGCCAGCCCCCTGCCAGCAGTCGTGCTCGAGGTCCTGGTCGAGCCGGGCGACACCGTCAGAGCCGGGCAGAAGCTCATCCTGCTGGAGTCCATGAAGACGGTGCTAGCCGTACAGGCACCGCAGGACGGAACGGTGCACGCGGTACTGTGCGGTCGGGGCGACGCCGTGGCGGCAGGCGTGCCGTTGGTCCAGCTGGATTAGGAGCTCTGTAGGGGACAACTTCCCGCACAGAGGACGTCGATACTACGGACAGGGCGCTACATCAACCGGCCAGGCGACGTAGGTGCCGGAGATTCGGGCACGGTCGGTCCTGCGCGCCCGCCCGGAGTAGAAGTAGGTCTTCAGGGCCGTGAACGTGCCCCGGACGCTTTCCGGCGAGGTGAATGTACCGCGGATGGTCATCTCGTTGACGCGGTCAGTGGTGCACACTTCCGTTCCGCGGCACCCCGGAGTCCTGCACCTGGGCCGACACGGAACGCGGGTGCAGCGGCCGCCGGGAGTCTCCCGGACTCGCCGGCACTCTTTCTCCTCGCGGTCCGAGCGGAAGATGAACTTCCCATCCGCGATCTGGGCCCTGTTCTGGGACCCCACCTCGCCGCTGCCCAGTGAACCCTTGGTCGTGCGGATCTCGATGCGGTTCACGAAACGGCCATCGGTAGAGATCTCCATGCGCACCGACCCCCCACCGTAGGCCAATCCGCACCACTGCGTGCCGCGCGGTACGGGCCCCGCCCGTTGAGCCTCGACTTGCCCCGGCAGGGAGGCGATCAGCCCAACCAGGAAGCTGGCAACCAGGAGGAGAGCCACCAGTTGAACGGCCCAGGAACGCGAACGTTGATAAGACGGAAACATCGGCTTCTCCTTTGGCTGCGGACGCACCCGCATGTGCACCGGTTGAGCAACACCGCTTGGCGTGGCCACATCACGGCACGGCACCGGAATGTGTGACGAGTGAAACAGCATACAGTCAATAAGGCTCGACCCACCTGCCTCCAACAGATATGTTACCATATTTGGGCTCGCCGGTCACACTCGCCCTTCAACCCTCGGTGGGCGTCTCGCCGCTCGCTTGCCAGGGAGCAACATAACCTCTACCCTACGGCGGCTGAGCCTCTCACCGTCAACTCAGGGAGCAGGTCTATGGAGCCCACCTCGGCCAATCCGCCGCAGCCAACGGTCAGCGAGTGCACCGACGACCCGTCCTCGATGCGGCCCTTCTTCTACCCACGTTCCGTGGCCGTCGTCGGCGCATCCCGCGATCCGGACAGCATCGGATTCCGCGTCTTGGAGGCACTCGTCATGCATCGCTTCCAAGGCCCGGTGTACCCGGTCAATCCGAAGGCCAAGGTGATCGGGTCGATCCGGGCCTATCCGTCGGTCAAGGACATCCCCGATGAGATCGACCTCGCCGTCATCGTCGTTCCGCGGGACGTGGTGCAGACCGTGGCCGAGGAATGCGCGCAAGTGGGAGTGAAGGCGCTGGTGGTCATCACGGCAGGTTTCGCCGAGACGGGGGACGAGGGGCTGCGAATGCAGACGGAGCTGCTCCAGACGGTCCGCAGCCACGGCATGCGCATGGTGGGCCCAAACTGCTTCGGCGTTTTGAACACCGATCCGGACGTACGGCTGAACGCCACGTTTGCTCAGGTGTTCCCACCAGCGGGGCGCATCGGCCTTTCCTCGCAAAGCGGCGCCCTCGGGTTGGCGATCTTGAGCCTGGCCCGACGCCGTGACCTGGGACTCTCGACCTTCGTAAGCATCGGCAACAAAGCTGACGTGACCGGCAACGACCTCCTGCGGTACTGGGAGGAGGACGAGCGGACACGGGTGATTCTGCTCTACCTGGAGTCTTTCGGCGACCCACGCATCTTTGCGCGCATTGCCCGTCGAACCAGTCGCAAGAAGCCTATTGTCGCGGTCAAGGGTGGCCGCACCGCCGCCGGTATCCGGGCCGCCGGCTCCCACACGGCGGCGCTGGCCGCCAGCGACGTGGCCGCGGAGGCGCTCTTCCGGCAGACCGGCGTCATCCGCGCCGGGACCCTGAACGAGATGTTCGATCTGGCAATACTGCTCGACACCCAGCCGCTGCCTCCGGGCCGCCGAGTCGCCATCGTGACCGACGCCGGCGGTCCGGGCATTCTGTGCGCCGACGCCTGCGAGGCCGATGGGCTAGACGTGGTTCCGCTCTCGGAGGCCACCCGGGCGAGCCTGGCCAAGCTGCTGGCCGAGGAGGCCAGTGTGGCCAATCCGGTGGACATGATCGCCTCCGCCGGTCCCGAGGAGTATGAGCATACCATCTCCACCGTCTTGGCCGTGGACGAGGTCGACGGGGTCATCGCCATCTACATACCGGTCGAGGAGGAGAAGACCGAGGAGTTCCTGGCATCGGTGCAGCGTGGCGTCCTCGCGGGCCGCGAGAACGGTGGGCATGGCAAGCCCGTGCTGGTCGTCATGATGAGCGAGGAAGGCGTCAGCACCCCGATCCGATCCGAGACGGAAACACTGCCTGCCTACCCCTTTCCGGAGGCAGCGGCTCGAGCCCTGGCCAAGGCCGCCGAATACGCCGACTGGCGCCGCACCCCCCTCGGCGCGTACCCCTCCCTCGAGAACGTCCAGCCCCAGGTCGCCCGGGAGGCCTGTCGCGGTGCACTCGATGCCCGGGGGTCGGGCTGGCTCACCGCCGCCGAGAATCGGCAGGTGCTCACCGCCATGGGAGTCTCCAAGCCCCCGGGTGGTCTGGCCACCTCCGCGGATCAGGCGGTCGAGTTGGCGCGGGAGGTCGGTTTCCCGGTGGCGGTTAAGCTGGCCTCGCACCAGGTAGTCCACAAGACCGAATACGGCGTCGTGCGGTTGGACCTGATGAGCGAAGCCGCCGTTCGCGATGCATTCGATGCCATCCAGCACCGCATGGGCCGGGAGGGGCTGAGCGAGGCGATCGACGGCGTTCTTGTCCAACCGATGCTGCGGGGCGTCGAGCTGATGGTGGGCGTGGTGCAGGACCGGGTGTTCGGACCGCTCTTGGCGTTCGGTCTCGGCGGTATCCACGTCGAGGTCTTGGGAGATGTCGTGTTCCGGGTGACGCCCCTCACCGACCGGGACGCCCGCGAGATGGTGCGTCAGATCCGGGGCTATCGGCTCCTGGAGGGCTATCGGGGCCACCCGCCGGCCGACATCGAAGCACTCCAAGGCCTGCTCCTGCGCATCTCCCGCCTGGCCGAAGAGGTGCCGGAGATCGCGGAGCTGGACCTGAACCCGCTGTTCGCCCTCGAGCCGGGCCATGGATACCAGGTCGCCGACGCGCGTATCCGGGTGGAGGCACACCCGCCAGGTACGAGCGCGCCGTAGTGCCGTGGGGTACGTAGGGCGTGTCACACCCCGAGCAGCGGATCCGTTAGAGCCTGTGTGGGAACCCAGGTTCTTGGCGAGCCCGAGGACGCGTGCGGGCTGGCAAGGACGGGCGGCG
>CAZIEQ010000220.1:0-4357 GCA_964538725.1 uncultured Acidimicrobiia bacterium
GCCATACCCGGTCGATCATGTCATCGTCGTGTTGGATGATGCGAGTCTTGTCGAACTCGATCTGGTACTTCTTCACCACCGTGGCAACACCTTTGGCGACGTATTCCAGGTCGAATTCCTGTTCGTCACACAGGGGACCGCTGAGGGACCGGTCGAGGATGTCGAGAATGCGCGCCGCGCTCTTCATGATTCTTCTCTTCCAAGCAGGGCAAACATCTGTATCACCGCATCGCCGGCGTCCTCACCGTAACCATCGGCGCCGATCTCCTCCGCCACCTGGGCAGTGACCGGGCCCCCACCGACAGCGATCTTGAATCGCTCGCGATCGGACGGGCGTTCTTTGATCATCCTCACGGTCTCGCTCATGAAGGGCACCGAAGACGTCAGAAGCGACGATATGCCGACGATGTCGGCATCGACCTCTCGGGCCTTCTTGACGAAGTCGAGGGGCTCGACGCCGACTCCAAGGTCGATCACCTCGAACCCGTTGACCTCGAGCATGATGATGACCATGTTCTTACCGATGTCGTGGATGTCCCCATAGGCCGTCCCGATCACGACCCTGCCACTAGCCTCCACGGCCGCATCACCGGCCAGCGTATCGGCGAGCTCTGACTGGATGCCTTTCACCACCATCGCCGACGTCATCATCTCGGGGAGGAAGATCTCAAGTCGACTGAACTTGTCGCCTATGTCTTGCATGAGCGGTTCGATCGCCTCTTTGAAGATCGTCACCAGGTGGGTCCCACCGTCGACCAGTCGGCGTGCCTGGTGGATACCGCCTTCTACCTCGCCCTGTTCGATCGCCTCGACGAGAGGGCGGTATTTCTCCGGCAGGTCCATTTCATGGACTCCTCTCAGCTCGGCAGCTCCGTCAATGTCCCCAGGCCGATGTGACGGCCTTGATGATGTTCTGGTAGCCGGTGCAGCGGCACAGGTTTCCGGAAAGCAGATCGAGCAGATCGTCAGGATCTGAGTAGTCCACGGGACTGACGCTTTCCAGCGTCATGAGGAATCCCGCCGTGCAGAACCCGCATTGCATCGCATGGTTGGTGTGAAATGCCTCTTGCATTGATGAGAGCCTGCCGTTGGTGGCGAGGTCTTCGACCGTTCGGATCGTGCTGCCGTCGACCTGTGCGGCGAACAGGGAGCATGAACGGCTGGCCGCACCGTCGACGATTACCGTGCATGCGCCGCACACTCCGTGTTCACATCCGACGTGAGTGCCCGTCAAGCCGACCGTGTTTCGTATGAAATCCGACAAGAGGAGACGGGCGGGTACCCGGTGCCTCTCCAATGTCCCGTTGACCGTGACCTCGATGTCGATCTGCGACGATCCGCGATGCGATGGATCGGTCACGATCGGCCCCCTTCCTCTGATAGACCGTCAACAAAGGACGCCGACATCTTGACGACCATGGCGGCAAGGGCTTCTCTTCGGTATTCGACAGTGGCATGCACATCCTCGAGTGGGTCCCCTGCGTCGGCATAGGCGGCTTCGTAGAGGTCCCTTCTGGCCGGCTCGTCGACTGTGCTGCAACCTTCAAGAGCAGCTTCCGTCGCGGAGAGGCGCACCGGCGTGCCTCCGATGCCGAATCCCGTGAAGGCGGCTCCGCTCACCGCTCCATCGCCGGCGGCGGCACTGCCGACCACTCCGACGATCGCGAAGTCGCCTGAGCGGCGGGCGATCTCATCGACACGGGTGACGACGCCCGCGGCCGGTGCGGGGAAACGGACTTGCGTGATGATCTCACCAGCCTGGAGATCGGTCCAGAAGGGACCGAGGAAGAAATCAGTGGCTGCCACCGTACGGCTGCCTTCGGTACCGCGCACCGTTACCTCGGCTCCCATGTTGATGGCCAGCGCGGGCAACTCCGCCGCAGGGTCGGCATGGGCGAGACTTCCGCACACGGTTCCCCGGTTCCGGATCTGCCGATGTCCGATCCAGCGCAGCGCGGCCCGCAAGGCCGGGACCGTAGCCGCGACCGACGCCGAGCTCTCGACGTCGTGCTGGGATACCGCTGCTCCGATCGTGACTGCGTCGGTGGTGACGTCGATGGCCTCGAGTTCGCTCAGATGGCCGATGTCGACGAGCATCGACGGCGTCGACAACCGGAAGTTCATCGCCGGGATCAGGCTTTGGCCGCCGGCAAGCACCTTGGCAGACGGCGATTCGGCGAGGGCGCTCACCGCGTCGGCGACCGAGTTCGGTCGGTAGTAGTCGAAGACGGCCGGTTTCATGGCTGGGCGGCCCTCGCTCCACCCACCGACCGCAAGGCATCCCGGATCGCGGCCGGAGTGAGGGGAGTCGCGGTTATGTCGATTCCGAATTCGGACAGCGCATCCGATACTGCGCCGACGAGGACAGCGGGGGGACCCACGGTGCCACCCTCGCCACATCCCTTGACTCCCAGAGGCATATGGGGGGCGAAACTCTCGAAGTGGTCGAGCTTCACCTCGGGAACCTCCCGGCACGTCGGCACGAGGTATTCCATGAACGACGCAAACTGCGGTTGTCCTGTTTCCGGGTCGTATTGGAGATGTTCGAGCAGCGCACCCCCGATTCCCTGGGCCACGCCTCCTTGGATCTGGCCTTCCACCATCATCGGGTTGAGCACCGTTCCGCAGTCGTGGACCACCACGTAGTCCTCGATCCGAATCTCTCCTGTGTCCAGCCGCACCGCCACCACTGCTGCGTGGGCTCCATTCCCCCAGCTCGCGGCGGCGTTGACCAGTCCGTTGTCGTCGACGGTGTGCTCGAGGTCGGGAGGGTCGAAGTAAGTCGACACCTCGAGTCCCGGCTCCATACCCGCGGGGAGGTCGACAGTGCGCGCCCATGCGGCGGTTGCAACCTCGGCCCAACCGATGCTCGGTTGGGCGCTTCCGGCGACATGGAAGGCGCCACCCGTGAGAACGATGTCCTCGCTGGCCGCTTCGAGCATGTGCGCCGCGACCTTGCTGGCTTTGTCGAGCAGGCGGTTGGCAGCCATGAGGATCGAGCCGGACATGACGATCGCCGAGCGACTACCCCAGGCACCGAGGCCGTAGGGTGATCGATCGGTGTCGCCCATGACGACAGTCACCTTGTCTGGATCCACGCCGAGCGCCTCGGCGGCCAGCACCGCGGCGGTGGTCGCCGAACCTTGGCCTAGTTCGGTCACCCCCAGGCTCACTGAGACGGTACCGTCCGGGTCCACACGCGCCGTCGCGGAGTCGTAACCCGCCCAATGTCCGGTCGTCAGGAAGTATGTAGGTGCGGTGGGCTCGACGTAATTGGCATACCCGACGCCGATGCGAACATCGGGATCATCGGCATAGCGAGTCTGTGCCTCGGTAACAGACGGCTCCACGAGCTGCAGTGCTCGTTCGAAAGCCTTGGCGTGGCTGCCCGAGTCGAGCCGTCCGCCGGCCGGCATCGTGTACGGCATCTGATCTTCCTGCAGAATCAGCCGGCGACGCAGCTCGACGCGATCCACGCCGGTGAGTTGGGCTACCCGGTCGATGACCCGTTCGACAACGAAGACTGCCTCCGGGATGCCGAAGCCTCTGTAGGCGCCGCTCGGGGTCTTGTTGGTGACGACACAGGTACTGGAGACTTCGACGTTGGGCAGGTCATAGCCGGCGGTGATGCAGCCTCCCGTGACCAGCGTCGGTGCGGTACCGGGCATGAAGACCTCTCCAGAGCCGATGTCTCCGATGACGTGACACCTGATCCCTCTGATCGTTCCGTCGTCATCGTACGCCACTCGAGCAAGGTGCCGCTGATCGCGAGCGTGCACCGCCGAAGTCAGGTGCTCGGCGCGATCCTCGATCCACCGCACCGGCCTCTTCAGTTGGAGCGCGATCCAAGAAACCACAACGTCTTCGGGGTAGATATGGGTCTTGGTGCCGAAACCGCCACCTATTGCCGGCGTTACGACACGTACCTTGGGTTCCGGATGCCCCAGCATGATCGCGATCGTCGTCCGCACGATGTGCGGGCTTTGGGTCGAAGACCACACGGTCAGTTGCCCGTTGACCACATTGGCCACGACGCCGCGGGTCTCCATCGGCATCCCGGTGTGTCGCTGGATCGTGTAGGTCTCGGTGAAACTGTTCTCAGCATCCTCGAATGCCTGTCGGACTTGCGGACGCTCGTCTTCGAAGTTCAGCAGACGGTTGTCCGGCCAGTCGTCGTAAAGCCGGGGTGCATCCTCCGCCAGCGCCTGGTCGATCGTCGACACGGTGGGCAGCGTTTCAAACTCGGTACCGGCCGCCACCAGGGCGGCGGCGTCCTCTCCGATGTAGCGATCGGTGGCGATGATGGCTGCGTACGGAGCTCCGACGTAGCGGACTCGGTCCTCGGCTAGGGGGCGCT
>CAZIEQ010000221.1:0-4341 GCA_964538725.1 uncultured Acidimicrobiia bacterium
CGGATGGCACCTTGGGCGGCTTCTCGTCGGACCTCTCGTTCAAGCGCTGGCTGCTCACGCACGAAGGGGTCGCGCAGTTCGGCTCGCCCTCAGGCTGATCCGGGGGCGGCCTGGTGGGAAGGGCGCTGCTCGAGCCGCGCGAGGCCACCCTGCGGCCGCGCGACCGCCGCACGGGGCGGCGCACAGTGAGCGTGGGCGCGCAGCCAAGGCCGCGGCGCCCGGTTGTGGCGGGTCAGCTCGGGTGACACGTCGGCAGGTGAGATGAGGCCGCCGACTTGGTCGGCGTCGCGCAGGTAGGGCGCCTGGTAGGAGTGGGCCCGCACCATCGCGTCCCGATCCTTGACCAGCACCAGCCCAGTGCCAAAGGGCACGAAGAGCCCCTTGTGCGGATCGACCACCACCGAATCGGAGCGCTCGATCCCGCCCAGCGCCTCCCGCCCTTCGGCACACAGGGCGAAGGCCCCCCCGTAGGCGGCATCGACGTGCAAAGTAACCTCGTGGGCCGCGGCAACATCCGCCAACACCGCAAGGGGATCGACGGCCCCGCTGTCCGTCGAGCCGGCGGAGGCGACCAGCAGCCAGGGACGCAAGCCGGAGGCACGGTCGGCTGCGATCATCGCCTCGGCGGCGTCGGCCCGCATCCGGTAGGCGTCGTCGAGAGGCACGTAGCGCACCACCGCTTCCCCGAGGCCGGCAATGCGGAGCGCCTTGCCCACCGAGTGATGGGTGTGCTCGGTCAGGTAGACGACAGTGCGCCCGATGTCGGCGGCCTTCAACCCCCCAGCCTCACGAGCGGTGACGATGGCGGTCAGATTGCCGATGCTGCCGCCCGAGGTGAGGTCGCCGCCGCAGTCCTCCGGGTAGCCGAGGAAGCCCCCTACCCAGCGCAGCAGCATCTGTTGCAGGCGCACCGAACCCGGGGCAGCGTAGGTGATTCCCGCGTAGCGCCCGGTCACCGCCGCCAAATAGTCGCCGATGGCCGCGGTATAGAGACCCGGCCCCGGAATGAAACCAAAGAAGTGCCCCGCCCCCTCGTTGACGCCCAGCCGATCGACACCCTCCCACAGCACAGACAGCACCTCACCCACCTCGGCAGGCTCCTCCGAAAGCGGAGAAGCGACCACAGCTTCCAGCCCGGCGGCGTCGTCCGCCACGTACCCGGCCAGCCCGGGCAGCCGCTCGATCCAGTCGTCAGCGTACCCAGCGGCAGCTTCGAGCAGCGCCGACCGCGCCTCGGCCGGCGGCTCCAGGGTCCGCGCCAACGCCTCCAGCTCTGCGATGCGCTCCGCCATGTCGAACATGCTGGCACGCCTCCAACGGGCGGTGCGTCCCAGTCATCGATAACCCTCCAGGCTCGACGATCCCCCAGACGGATCCCAGCCGCTTTGCCTGCCCCAGAGTGCTCGGGCCCCCCGCAGAACATCCCTGACCCGAGGACAACCGAAAAACGGCCCCCGCGCCTGTGCCGGGGTCTCCTCGCCAGACATGACGGGAGCTGGTTGTCCCCTCACAGGTCGTAGGTGAGTTCCACCGCTTCGGTGGTCGGGTGTGCCTGGCAGGTGAGCACCTGGCCGGCGGCCAGCTCGGATTCGGTGAGACTCCAGTTCTTGTCGAGACGAACCTTCCCCGCGACCAGGCGGGCCCGGCATGACGTGCACATGCCGCCGCGGCAGGAGAACGGGAGCTCGCGGCGCACCGTCAGCGCATAGTCGAGGATCGGGGCCCCGCCGGGATCGACCATCACCTGCGATGTCCTCCCCTCCAGGGTGAAGCGGATCTGGGCCAACCCCGAGGCGGCGTCGGGGCGGGGAGGAGCCGGCGGCGGCGGCCCGCTGAAGAACAGCTCGTCGTGGATCCGCTCAGAGGCGACGCCCCGCCCCGCCAGCGTTTCCCGGGCGATGACCACCAGCTCGTAGGGGCCACAGAGGAACCAGTCCTCCACCGACCCGGCGTCGACCACCGTGTCCAGCAGGCGTTCCAGCTTGGCGGCGTCGAGACGGCCGGAGAACAGCGGCACTGCGGTTTCCTCCCGGCTCAACACGTGGATGAGGTGAAACCGGGCCGGGTAGCGGTCCTTCAACCCGGCGATCTCGTCGAGGAACATGACGCTGCGGCTCTCCCGGTTTCCCAGCACCAGGGTGAAGCGGCTGCCCGCCTCGGTCTGGAGCACGGTGGAGACCAGCGACAGCACCGGGGTGATCCCGGAGCCGGCGGCG
This sequence comes from uncultured Acidimicrobiia bacterium, assembly GCA_964538725.1. Lineage (GTDB taxonomy): Bacteria > Actinomycetota > Acidimicrobiia > Spongiisociales > JAOTWH01 > CAZIEQ01. The sequence continues at coordinate 2,217 of CAZIEQ010000221.1, forward strand.
ATGGCGGCCAGATGCCTGCGCCGGGACGGGTCGGGGATGACGGTGAACTCCCCCACCGGAGGCATCACCCCGAGGGTGTCCCCCACCGCCAGGCGCTCATTGGCCCAGGTGGAGAACTTGCCCCCGGCGAGCTGCTTGATCCCCACCCGCAGCTCCCCCCGGTTGGCGTTGGCACAGATCGAATAGCTGCGCCGCACGTCCTCCCCATCGATGGTGGCTCGCAGGGTGACGTGCTGGCCCGGCAGGTAGCGGAAGGTGTCCGCCAGCTGTCGCGGGACTACAAACGTCACCGCCACCGCGTCGTCGGTGAGACGGGTGATGTCGGCCACGGTGAGAGGATGGAACTCCGCCGCCTGCACCTAGAACTCCTTGAAATGGGGAAACGGCTCCCCACACGAGTCGCACACCGCGAGCGCCTGGCAGGCGGTAGACCCAAACGTCGACACCACCCGGGTGTCATCCGAGCCGCAATGCGGACACGCCATCTCGGAGCCCTGTGGCGGGGCAATGCCCGCAGCGCGCAGCTTGTCTTTCGCCTCGGCGCTCATCCAGGCGGTGGTCCACGGCGGCAACAGCACGGTGCGCACCTCATGATCGGCGACACCCAGGCGGTCGAGAACGGCCTCGATGTCGCTGCGGATGACGTCGGTGGCGGGGCAGCCGGAATAGGTGGGGGTGATGGTGACCGTCACCTTGCCATCCCCACCTACTTCCACCCGGCGCAGGATTCCTATGTCGGCGACCGTCAACACCGGTATCTCCGGGTCCACCACCGCCGCCACCGCGGCCCGGATCTGCGCCCGGTCGGGAACTCCGCTCACCACGACAGTCCCGGATAGGTGCGCTGCATCCACTGCATCTCGGTGAGGAGATGACCCAGATGCTCGCTGTGGAGACCGCGGCGCCCGCCGTCGCGCTGGAATTCGTCCGCCGGTACCTGCAAGCCGGCTTCGGCGAACACCGACTCCACACTCCCCTGCCAGGCAGAGGCGAGATGCTCGGGGTCGATGCCGGCCCCGGCGGCGGCCGCTACCCGATCGACGTCGTCGGCGGTGAACATCTCGGCGGTGAACCTCCACATGGCGTCGACACCGGCCTGCATCCGCCGGTGGCTCTCTTCGGTGCCGTCACCGAGGCGGATCACCCATCCCGACGAGTGGCGCAGGTGGTAGCTGGCCTCCTTGACCGCTCTGGCGGCGATGGCGCCGAGCTGAGTGTCGCCCGAAGCCGCCAGCGCCTCCCACAGCAGCACCTGGTAGGTGTCGAAGAGGAACTGGCGGGCCATGGTGTGACCGAAGTCGCCGTTGGGCTGCTCCACCAGCAGCAGGTTGGCGAACTCACGCTCGGTGCGCCCGAAGGCCAGGCCGTCGGCGCTGCGACCGTCCCCGCCGAGGCGGGCGGCATGCTCCAGCAGATGCTGGGCGACGCCGAGATGGTCCAAGGCAAGGTTGGCCAGTGCGATGTCCTCCTCCAGCTCCGGGCCTCGGGACACCCACTCGCCGAGGCGCTGGGCCAGGACCAGGTTGTCGTCGCCGTGGCGGAGCACATAGGCCAGGTGATGCTCAACGGGCAGGGTCACATGTGCCCCACGTCCTCGGGAATGTCGTAGAAGGTGGGGTGGCGGTAGGGCTTGTCGGCGAACGGCTCGAACATGGCGTCGCCGTCGTCGGGGTCGGAGGCGTGGATCTCTGTGGAGCGCACCACCCACAGGCTCTCCCCCTCCACCCGCCTGGTGTAGACGTCGCGGGCATTCTGCAAAGCGGTCTCGGAGTCGGGGGCGTGCAGGCTGCCGGCGTGGACGTGGCTCAGGCCGCGGTGCTGGCGAACGAACACCTCCCACAGCGGCCAGCCGTGGTCGTCGCCGTCGCCGGTGACGGGGACGTCTTCCTCCCCGGGGATGGTGGGCACCGAATAGGTCATCGGCCTCTCCTCATGCCGTCTTTCTCCGTGCCGCCGCTTTGGCGGCATGGGCGGCGGCGGCTTCGCGCACCCAGGCCCCTTCCTCCCAGGCGGCGACCTTGTGGGCCAGGCGCTCCCGGTTCATCGGCCCGTTGCCTTTGACCACCGCCCAGAACTCGTCCCAGTCGATGTCGCCGCAGTGGTAGTGCCCGCTGTCGGGGGCCCC